>JAFDKD010000626.1 GCA_019307165.1 Deltaproteobacteria bacterium
TCCCAATGAGGAAGACGCTTAAAACCGGGAGGGGGGCTGGTGATTGTGAAATGGCCCCCTGTCTTTAATCGAAGATCTTTTCTGTGTTCTGGTAGGCGGTATGGACTTTCTCCACGGCAGCTTTGATCTCATCCCTATTATCTCGTGTAATAATTTCAGCCAGTTCGCTGCAGGCAGCCTCCAAGTCCTGAACCGTGGCTTGGAAATCCGCTTGACGATCTGAAAGACGGGAGGGGAGTGTCGCCTCTTTGAGTGCAGCCAGTTTTTCCTGCATTACCGGAACCACGGCACGGATCTTTTCCAGCTCGTATTCCGGTGTGTAGTAATGGTAGAGTTTGTACAATTCCTGGTGAAAAGCCTCCAGCTCCGCTACCACCGGCCGGATGATGCGCACCATCTTTTCATACGCCGAGTGAAAAGCTTCGGTCTGTTCGAGCATTCCCGCCTGATTATCCGCCTCGACTGCGGTTTTCAAATTCTGCAGAATGATTTTCAGGTTTTCAATACCGGAATCCCAGTCCGCTTGTTTGTCGCGCAGAATTCCCGGTAGAGCCGCCCCATAGACCTTGGCAGCCAATTCTTCTATCTGAGGAAGGAGTTCTTTGATCATGGCATAATCTTTATCCGGGTACGCCGTATGCCACAGAGGATAGATGACCTCATGCAGACCGCTGAGCTCCGGTACGGCCGCAGATAGCTCTTCCTGGCTTATCTCCGCTTTGGCCTCCGGCTCGGCTGCTGCCTGGTCATCTTCTGTCACACTCTGACAGGAAACCGACAATACAGCCGCCAGGGCTGTACACAGAATCAAAAACAAATAAAGGCGCTTGTTCATATCTCCTCCTGCGATTATTAATCCATCCGATTTTATTCAGAATTATATATCACCAACGCACTCCTGGTGTCAAACACAACTTCCGGATCCCGTTTTGTGCTCAAAAACTAGTCCGGCTCCTGACATATGCGCGTCTCCAGAATTTGATGGCAATCTTGCCGGCCATGGCCTATTTTGCCATGCTCTACCCGGGATTAAGGGCTTAGAGAGGTTACATCCACACCCAATCCTTGATCATCAGTTCAGCCGCTTCGATCCATCATTATTGGGCGAATCCCTGCCGCTAAACGGGTTGACGAATCCGAAGTCCTGTGATAAAAGCAGTATTCCTGACGCTGTATCGTTGGACGATTCGACAGGCCCAATGCACGAGACACAGACCGATATATTTTTTGCTTTCTCCCATTTATTTTTTACTCTCACCCATTCACATACATATCATTTAACCAATCAAAAGGAGGAATGTTGATGTCAAAATTATCAGTCCGCTTTGTCCTGGCCGCAGCCCTGATCGGGTGCCTTATGATGGCCGCGCCCGTCGTTTACTGCCAGGAACTTAAGGAAGAGTCCCTGAAAAGCCTCAACTACCGGGAAATCGGCCCCACGCGCCAGAGCGGCAGATTCGTGGACTTTGCCTGGACAGCCAAGGAGCCCAAAACCTTCTATGCCGCGACCGCCTCGGGACACCTTTGGAAAAGCCTCAACAACGGGTTCACCTGGGCACCCCAATTCACCAATGAGAAAGTCTTCTCCATCGGGGATGTGGCAGTAGCCCCTTCAGATCCGAAGATCGTCTGGGTGGGGACCGGAGAGGCCAACAACAGTCGCAGCTCCTATTGGGGCGACGGCATGTACAAATCCACGGACGCCGGTAAGACCTGGACCCACATGGGCCTGGATGAATCGCATCACATCGGAGCCATCGAGATCCATCCCACCAATCCCGACGTCCTTTATGTGGCGGCCCTCGGCCACCTCTATTCCGAGAATCCGGAACGGGGGCTTTACAAAACCACTGACGGGGGCAGGACCTGGACCAAGGTGCTGGATATTGTGGTCAAGGGCAAGAACATCGGCGTGGTGGACTGCGTCATGCATCCCACCGACCCCGACACCCTGTACGCCGCCACCTTCGACAAGGTGCGAAAGCCCTACACCTACAACCTGGGCGGACCCGGCAGCCGCATCTACAAGACCACGGACGGCGGCCAGACCTGGACCAAGCTGGGGGGCGGACTGCCCGAGGGAATGTTGGGCCGCATCGGCCTGTCCATCTTTCTGAGAAATCCCGACATCATCTACGCCTGCGTGGAGAACGCCAACAAAAAGGGCATGTCCGAGGAGGAGAGGCACCAGGAACTGCTGGCCGACAAGGCCAGCCGGGGGATGATCGACGGAGAGATCTACCGGTCGGATAACGGAGGCGAGACCTGGACCAAAGCCAATGCCGACGATGAGAACATCGGCGGAGGCCCTGGCTACTACTACGGCAAAATTATCGTCGATCCCAACGACGACCAGGTCGTGCACGTCTTGAGCGCCGCCTCCTGGGGTACTCGGGACGGCGGAAAGACCTGGCAGCGGCGCCCTCTGGGTTTCGGCGGGGACGACCACTGTCTCTGGATCGATCCGGAGGACTCCGAGCACATGCTGCTCGGTTATGACCATGGCATGGGCGTGACCTGGGACGGCGGAAAAAACTGGGATCACCCCGACAACCAGTCACTGGCACAGTTCTACGCCGTGGGTATCGACAACTCCTATCCCTACCGCGTGGCCGGCGGGCTGCAGGACAACGGCTCCCATATGGGGCCTTCAACCAAGCGCGACGGCAGCCCCATCCGATTAGAGGACTGGGACCAGGTCGGCGGCGGTGACGGCATGTATAACGTCTTCGACTGGAAGACCAACCGGTACCTGTACAACGAGTCGCAGTTCGGTCCGCTTTCCCGGCGGGACCTCAAGACCGGCGAGGCGAAATCCATCGCCTACCGCCAGGACAGCAAGATGCGCTGGAACTGGAATGCGCCCATCCACGTCTCCTGGCACGACAGCAACATCATCTACCACTGCGGCAACAAGGTCGTCCGCTCGCCTATGCGCGGAGAATTCTGGGAGGTGATCAGCCCCGATCTTACCACCAATGATCCCAAGTTTTTACCCACCGGCAAGGGTGGAGACGGCAACATTCAGTACTGTACCATCACGACCTTTGATGAG
>JAFDKD010000627.1 GCA_019307165.1 Deltaproteobacteria bacterium
CGTATAACGGTAGGTAAGCTTCATCGCCGATGGTAAACGTGTAAAGCCGCTGTTTGATGCCCTCGGCTTTGACTTGTTCAAGTGCCTGCCGGCCGATGAAGTCGCAGCCGCTTTGCAGCTTGACGCAAAAATCCAGCCGCGCTTCATAAGGATTTTCAAGGGAGGTGATATCGCTGGTTAACGCTAGAAACCCTTTTTCCAGCCGTAGCGCATCGATGGCCTTATATCCGCAGGCAGCCATTTGATAACCCTGGCCAGCAGCCCACAGCCGATCCCACACAAAGATGGCTTTGGCCGTGGGAATATAAAGCTCCCAGCCAAGTTCGCCCACATAAGTCACCCGTTGAGCCAGAACTTCGATGCCGTTGACATCGACGGCTTTGGCGGTCATATAGGGGAAAGCCTCATTGGACACATCGTCGGCCGTAATCTCTTGGAGCACATCGCGCGCGCAAGGTCCCCACAGTCCTATAACCGCATAATCATCGGTCACATCGACAATTTCAACCTGCGGGTCATCGTCTCGTCGGTGCATCCGAATCCAGCCCAGGTCAGAGTCCAAAAAGGCCGAGCCACCGATGATCAGGAAATGTTCGGTGCCTAAACGGGTAATCATCACGTCGCCCACAATGCCGCCCTGATGGTTGAGGAACTGGGTGTAAGTCACTGAACCGGTGGGCCGGCCCAGGTCGTTGTCGCTTATGCGTTGAATCAGAGATAGAGCGCCGGGGCCTCGAAGCTCGATTTTCCCAAAAGAACTAATGTCAAACAAACCCACGTGTTGGCGCACCAACTCGCTTTCCTTACGTACGGATTCAAAATAGGGCGGTTTGACCCAGCCGCCCCATTCGCGCTGATCCTCACCGGCCCTACGCCAGGATTTGTCCTTTTCAAAGTAATTGGCCCGTTCCCAGCCGTTTTTCTTGCCAAAAACAGCGCCCAGATCCTGCAGACGATAGTGGAAGGCGCTGATGCGCTGGGGCCGCATAACCGAGTCCTCGTCGTGGGGATAATAAGTGCGGTAGTAGTACTTGTAACGTTCGCAGGCGCATTCGGCGGCGTAGTAAGGATCGCGGTATTGGCGGCCGAAACGCCAGGGCCTATAGGCGTAAACATCCCACTCGGTCTGGCCGGTGATGATCCACTCGGCCATGGTTTTGCCCATGCCTCCTCCTCCGCCGAAACCCTGCATGGAAGATGCGGCGGCCAGCCAGAAGCCTTTTATTCCCGGCCAGGGACCCAGCAGTGGGCCTGCATCCGGTGTAAAGGCATCCGGATGGGCCACCAACCGGATCATGCCGGCATCGGCCAGAAACGGGAACCGCTTGATGGTGTCCTCCAGCATGGGAGCGAAACGATCAAAATCATTTGGAACTTCTGCGGCTTCGTGTTCCCAGGGTACCCCGTCGATCCAGCAGGCGGGCGGATCAAGCTCCCAGCCGCCCACCAGATAGCTGCCCCCTTCGGGGCGTCCGTAGACCAGATAATTATAATCGCGAAAAGTGGGGCTGTCGCCGGGAATCTCCTGTCCCTGTACCGGTTCGAGGGCGATATGCTGATGCACCACTGAGGTGCAGGGTATACTGACACCCACCATGGCCGCTACCTGGGCCGACCAGATGCCGGCCGCATTTATTACGATTTCGCACTTGATATCACCCTTGTCGGTTTTTACTTTTGAGATCTCTCCTTTCGGGGAAAGTCCGATCCCGGTGACCAGCGTGCGGGTATAGACTTCGGCCCCCTGGGCAATGGCCGCTTTGGCCACGGAATAGGTGGTGCCGTGGGGATCGATATGGCCGTCATCGGGCAGATAGAACGCGCCGTATATATTTTCCGGGCTTGCCCACGGCAAAAGCTCCAAGGTCTCCTTGGGGGAAATCATACCCACCTCGAGGCCTATGCCCCTCGCGCGGCTCACATTACGTTTCAGGGTTTTTAGCATCTCAGGACTGGAGGCGATGTTGACACTGCCCACCCTGTCGTAGGCATTCAGCTCCTGATACAATCTGGCGCTGTATTTGCGCATCCGCATGATGGTGGGGGAGGTATTGAACTGGGTCAGCATCCCGGCCGCGTGGCATGTGGCGCCACTGGTCAATTCCCCTTTTTCCACCAGCACCACATCGGTCCAGCCGGCCTTGGCTAAGTGGTAAAGAACGCTGCACCCGGTGATGCCGCCACCGATAACAACTACTCTGTATTGGTCTTTCATCTTGTTTCTCCTTTTGTGGAATTTCCAATAACATCATGCAATAACGACTTCAACATTCATTGATCTAAGATCTTGCTCAAAGTCATCGGGAATTTTCCGATCCGTAATAAGAACATCGATATTCTTTATGGGTGTTATGACTATCTCGGCAACGAGACCGAATTTGCTGTGATCAGCCATGACGATTACCTTTCCCCGGGTATGGCGGATCATACTTCGGTCAACCGTAGCCATTTCAAGATTGGGCGTGGTCAGTCCGGCATTGAGACTGAACCCGTCTACGCCTAAAAAAAGTTTTGTGACGTTCACCTGGCTGATCATTTCCATGGTGAGCGGCCCTGCTAAAGCGCGAGTGGTGTGATTATAGGCTCCTCCCAGCAATATGAGGTCACCCGTCTTATCTTCTATCTCAGATATGACGCCGAGGTTATTGGTAAATATGGTGAAAGGCATCCCGGAATCCACATAGCGAATCATTTGCGCACAGGTGGTGCCCTCTCCAAGAAAAATGATGTCGTTCGGTTCGATCATGTCGGCTGCTCTCCGGGCAATGCGCTGCTTTTCTCTAAGATTCTCCTGAACCGCAGAATTGTAATGGAATCTGCCAACGACTCGTTCCTGTCTGAAAACTGCACCGCCATGGGTCCGTTCCACAACGCCCTGTCGTCCAAGGGCGTCAAGATCGCGGCGGATGGTCATTTCTGATACCCCCAACAATTCACTCAGACGCGATCCGCGGACGCTCAATTCTTCCCTGAGAATTTCAAGGATGCGTTGCTGTCGTTCAGCCGGAAGCAATGGGGCAGGTTTTTTCATGATAGCTCCCTCTAGCCGTCTAT
>JAFDKD010000628.1 GCA_019307165.1 Deltaproteobacteria bacterium
TGATGATTCCCAAGGTTCCCTCGGCGGCGCAGAAGAGGTGGGTCAGGTCGTAGCCCAGGGAGGTCTTGGGGGCCGTGGTCCCCGTCTCAATGACGGTGCCGTCGGCCATGACCACCTTGAGCCCCTTGATATAGTCCTTGGTGGTGCCGTACTTGACCGCCCGGTGCCCGCTGGCGTTTGTGGACACCATGCCGCCGATGGTGGCGATGGCCTCGCTGCCCGGATTGGGCGGAAACATGAGGTTGTCTTTGGCCAGGATCGCATTGAGGGGCATGCAGACCACGCCCGGCTCCAGCCGCGCGTAGAAATCCGCCTTGTTGATCTCCAGGATGTTGTTCATGAGGTGGAGGTCCAGCAGGATGCCGCCCTTGACCGGCAGCACCGCGCCCGTGACGCTGGTCCCGGTGCCCCGTGCCGTGACAGGGACCTTCTCCTGGTGGGCCAGCTTCATCAGGGCGGACACCTGCTCGGTGGTCCTGGCAAAGACCACGGCGTCGGGGATACCCTCGTGAACGGACATGTCCCGAGAGTTGCAAAGGCACTCGACGCGGTCGGTGAATACGTTTGCCTCGCCCAGGATTTCGGTAAGTTTCGGAATAATGCGGGAGATATCCATAATCGTTTCTCCTGTGAGATGAAAAAGGGGCTTCGATTACGTTGTTCAGGCCGGCCGCTCCGGAAAACCCGGTGGGTGGCCGTTGTTTCCAACCAAACGACGGTGGCCGGAGGTCTCTGGGAATGGCTATTATCTAGCTATAAAGTGACTATATCCGACTCGTTGAAAACTTGTCAAGCGTTTCGGTTGGATGTCTGTTCGTTGGGGGCGATGCTGAACGTCGAATGCCGGCACAAAAGAAGAAACCCGGTAACCGGCTCCATAATAAATCAGGCATGTCATGATTTCAATCCTCTACCTGCCGCCCGCAGGCATTCGTAGCCGGGGCTCTCTTGTGAGAAAGCCTCGGACGGTCCGCCTTTGTGATGCGCCCATCCAATGGCCCTTCGTCTGATCAAGAAACGAGCATTGGCTTGAGAATTTGACAATACCTATTTCATTGGCACCGGTCCTTGACACCCAAACCCCTTTAGCGTAATATGATTTCGTCATAATAATAAATAATTAAAAGTGGTTAAGTGTGCGGGGAAGTCATGCCCAAAAAAATGCTCCAGCAGGTCCAAAAAAATTTACAGGTCATTCTCGACGAAAGCCCGTTCGGCAACTCGGATATTCTTGCTGTCTACCTTTTCGGATCAAGCGTGACGGGAGAACACGGGCCCGGGTCGGACATTGACCTGGCGTTCCTGGTGTCTGCCGAGGCGTACAGGGATGATCCCGTCGTGGCCGTGTCACCCTGCCATCTGGCGGCGGCCCGACTGGGGATGAGGCTGGGCAAGGAAACGGACGTAACCATAATGAATGGGGCATCTCTGGAGATGGCCTATGAAGTGATCGTGACAGGCAGGTGCCTGTTTGAAAAGGACCCGGAAAAACGGTTCGAATATGAATCGGCACTGCGGGGGATGTATTTTGATTTTCGTCCGTTTATCGAGAAATTGAGGGAAGATTGTCTGGAAAGGCTTTGATGGGTAGGCGAAATGAAAACTCTGGAGCGAAAAATCAAGTCTGTTGAGGATCGTATTCGCCGACTGGAAACGCTGTCCCAAGCGCTTTCAACATTTGAAGACTATCAACGTTCGTCGGATGCCAAGGACGTTGCCGAGAGAAATCTCCAGGTGGCCATAGAAACCTGCCTCGACGTGGGGAAGATCATCATTTCCCGTGAAGGGCTGAACGAGCCGAAAGACAACAAAGGTGTTTTCGCTGCCCTGGCCGAGGCGCACATTCTAAGCAGCGAAACACTGGCGTTCATGGTGCCCATGGCCGGAACGCGCAATATTCTGGTCCACGGTTATGACAAAGTGGATGATGCCCTTGTGTACGGAATATTGAAAAGGCATATAGATGATTTTCATGTCTTTCTCAAAGAGGTGAGGGACAATTTTCTTATTCGAAAAGCGTCTTCATCCTCCCCTTGAAAAAATCCAGAACCTTTCCTTTGGCAAGATTCTCATCGCAGTGCTAAAACAGCTAAAAAACTTGGCGCCTCGGCCCCTTGAATCCTTGCTTTTTCCTTTTTGAGGTGCGCACATGATGAACCACCCCCAGAAAGACCCTGTCACCATCACCGACGTCACCCTGCGGGAATTCGGGCAGAACGTCCCTGCCGAATCTTTGCCTGTTTTCACCCCCGAGGTCCGGGTGGACATGGCCCGCCGCCTGGCGGATGCCGGTTTCAGGAACATGGAGGTGTTTTCCTGCGTCAATCCCAGGGTCGCGCCGGCCATGAACCGCGAGCACATCGCCCGCATCGCCGCCGGTCTCGGGCGGATAGAAGACGTAAATATCATCACTGCGGTCCCCAATCGGGCCGGATACGAGAACTTCCTTTCCCTTGGTTTGGGCCGGGACGGATATAATCATATCCTGGGGGTCTTTTTCTCGGCCGTGGAGGCCCACAACCTGGCCAACCTGGGAAGGACCATCAAGGAAACGCTTCAAGAGTATGAGGCCGTTTTGAAAGACGCGGCCGCCCGGGGCATACGGGTGGCCGCCTACGTGTCCGGGGCATTCGGGTATCGGCTTCCCGAAGGCGGAGAGGTGCTCCGGCCGACACCACAGGAGATCAACGCTCACATCGACTGGTACCTGGAACTGGGGGCGGAGACCGTCACCCTGTCCGACCTCCAGGGCGTGTCCGACGACAAACAGACGGCAATATTTTTTGAGGCGCTTATGGATGGAAGAGGGGAGGGAGACCTGGCCCTGCTGGGCTACCATCCCCACCACATGTCGGGCGAAGAAGCGGTGGCCAACAGCATGGCCGCTTACAAGGTCGGCATCCGCCGCTTCGACGCCTCCCTGGGCGGCACGGGCGGGTGCGTCACCGGCGCCCCGGGGAACCAGCCCACCGAACTGCTGGTGAAGACCTTTCATGCCGGCGGGGTATCGACGGGGATCGATGAAGGGAAAGTGAGGTCTCTGGCGCTTCTT
>JAFDKD010000629.1 GCA_019307165.1 Deltaproteobacteria bacterium
GAGGGCCGCGGCCGTGTCTTTTGTCACGCCTGCGGATTGAAGGATATCCGCCGCTTCGCCCGGGGTCAAAGACCCTAAGGTCATGCCGAACCGGTCGTTCAGATACATCCGCACAACCGAAATCATCTGTCCGGCGTTCGGCTTGCCCTCACGACACTGCCGCGCAAAGGCCCTGGCGGCCTTTCGCGCCCTGGCGGCCGCCTCCGATGCATCGGACTTGTTGCTCAGTTTCAGGCCGCACCAGGTGGAAACATAGACCAGAAGAGGAGTCAGCAGTGCCAGCAGAAAGAGGGCCCGGCCCGGCCGCATGTTGACGGCGGTCATGTTTTTGATGGCGCCGTGTATGGGCAAGATGTCCCGCCCGATGTCCCGGATCTCCTTTTTGGCGGATGCGACGGGAATTTGACCGGTTGGGGCAGGGGCGGGCGCCTGCGCTTCCCTCTCCTCTCCAGGCGCTACGGAAAGTTCGAGACTCGGGGTTTCGGCGGTGCGGTAATCGCCTGAAACCGGGTCGAAGTAGGTGATCGACAGGGTCGGCAGGGTGTACCGGCCCGGCTTTTCCGGCACCAGGGCCCACTTCATGGCCTTAGATCCCCTGATTCCCATTCGATCGGCCGTCTCGTCCAGGACCGGCTGGTCCGCGTAAATTTTGATGTTCTCCAGATCGCCCAAGTCCAGTTCCGGTATCCGTTTGACATTGCCCCGGCCGGAAACCGTCACCGTCAGTGTGGCCGATGCCCCGGATGCGATCCGCCCAGGCGCCAGATCGGCATCCATGGTAAAGGACCCCACGAGCCCGCTGAATCCGGCGGGCATGTCCTCCTTCGGGAGCGGCAGCACGTTCAGATTGACGCGATCGCTGGCAAGGATTTTTTGCTTCCCCGAGGGAAAGGGGAAAAAGGAGTCGTTAAAAAAGCCTCTTGGTCGCCGGCTGCGGGCAGGGTACACGGTGAGGCGCAGGCGGGACGGTGCAACGCCGTATTGTCCCGGGGCGGAGGGGACCATGACGTAGCGCACTTCAAGGACATGATAGGCCCGACCGTTGTGAGAACCGTCGTATTCGGTCGGTTTGCCGAGTTGCCTGAACCCGAGATTCGTATCGGCCGGCAGTTCCAGCGAAAGGTCGCTTCCCCCCAGTTGGGTGTAAAGCTTCAACGTGTAAATGACTTGCTCTTCCACATAGGCTTCATCCTTTGAGAGCGCGGCTTCCAGAAAAACCGGCCCCCGATCCAGCCCTGTGGCTCGTCCGGGTTTCGCAATGGTCAGGGTCTGAGCGTTGCTTTGAAAAACGTTTCCGTCAACCGTCACTTTGGCGGGACCGATGGTAAAGGTTCCCGCCCGCTTGGGCAGCAGCGTATAGGTGTGATCGATCCCGGAAGTCACCTTTGTGTTTACGATCTCCACACGGGTGGATGTACCGCCGGCATTGACGTCGAATGCCTCGACCCCGTCAATGACCGGTCTGCCGTCCGTCTTTCGGGTCCCGGACACGTTGACCACCATGGAGATCGAGTCATCGAGGGTCGCCTCGGTGCGGTCCAGCCGCAGGGTGACGGTAACGTCTTTTCCCGCCAGGCAGGGTTGCGCGAAAACGGCGAAGACCGGGAGCATCAACAGCATGAGCCGTTTCATTGCTCTGCGGTGCAGAGTCCGGGATTCGATTGTCCGAAATTTGTTATCGTTGTTAAGGCCCATCTTTTATTAGAGAACCAGGAGAAAGCCCGCCGTTCTGAGGAAAAAAGAATCAGGCTGAACAGCTGGTTCGACGTTATGATGTATATGTGATGCCTTGATCATAGATTTTGGGTTGGAACGTATGGTCGGAGAGGAGGTCAAAATAGTTTGGTCCGTATTCCGCTTCAAGCCCCCATTCTGTCATCCCCGCGCAGGCGGGGAACCAGCCGAACGGGGAACTGGATTCCCGCCTGCGCGGGAATGACAGATTTTATGCCGCATAAGGACCTAAAAAAAACGACTTCGTTTGGAACCAACATCGGCTTGATTTATAGGTTGAAATCAGGTCCGCCTCCAACCTCCAACCTCCAACTCCCTACCTTTTTCTACCTCCAACCTTTTACCTTCGACCTTCTACCTTTCTCTGTACGATTACCAATCCCTACCCGACGCCACACCGCGCCGCTTGTCCGGGGGGATGTTGAAGCGGAGAAACCGGGAGGGGTCTTCCTGCATGTTGTCCAATAATGCCTCGGCCCGTTTTTTATCCATGGCGGCCGCTGCCGCGCCGTTTTCCTGCCCGGCCGCTGCCTGCTCCTCCATGGGGCGGGCCGGGCTCAGTTCTCCGGCCAGTTCTTCGGGTTCCTGTTTTTCCCTATTTTCCGGTCGCCCGGTTTCTCGGTTCTCCGCGTTTTCCTTTTGGTGCTGATTGCCCTTTTCGGGGGAGGCATCGGCTTTAGGGTCCTTTTCGCCCTCGTCGGGCTTCCGGTCGGGCGTTTTGTCGTCGGCCTCTTGGTCCCCAGCTTTTTTCTGATCGTCGGCTTTGTCCTGCTTCCCGGAAGGGCAGCTTTTCCCGTCCTGTTGTCCTTCCTGGGATTGATTATCGGGCTGTTCCTGTTTTTGTTGTTTCATCCGCTCCAGTTCCCGCAGGGCGAGTTCCAGGTTGACCATGGCGTTTTCGCTTCCGGATTTGAGCCGGAGGGCCTGCCGGTAAAGGGTCGCGGCCGATTCCATGTCTCCCTGTTGAAAGGCGGCGTTGCCCAGGTTGTAGGCGGCGTTGAATCGGATGTCGGGGTCCTCGGTCCGTCTCAGGACGCTTGAGAAGGCGGCCGCGGCGCCCTCCAGGTCCCCGTTCTGATATGCGGCGCACCCCCGGTTGTATCGATAGCGGATGTCTTTGGGCCGGTCCATGTCCATCCGGGCATAGGCCGTTTCAGCCTCGGCAAACCGACCCTCGCGGTAAAGGGCGTCCGGATCTTCGGCGGCGTTCACCGTCGAGGAGGTCATTACGCACAGTGCAATGATTATCAATAAAAAAGGTTGTAACATCTAAGCGTCTTCCTCTTGCCTTGCCGTCCTATCGGGGG
>JAFDKD010000082.1 GCA_019307165.1 Deltaproteobacteria bacterium
ACGCCGGGCAGGGGTCCCGGGTCCAAAGTGGTGGTGAAGGCCCGCATCGCGGGTCGGGACATGTCCTGGACCGGGACCGTCGCTCGGGCGGAGGGGAGAATGGACGAGCGGACACGCATGATCGATGTCCTTGTCCGCGTGGAAAAGGCTTATGAGAAAAAGCCCCCCCTTGCCATCGGTCTGTTCGTCACCGTGGAAATTGAGGGCCGGACCCTCCCCCATGTGGCCATCATCCCCAGGGCCGCGCTGAGGCAGGGGAACACCGTGTGGGTGGTGGATGGGGACGGCCGCCTTCGGTTTCGCAAGGTTGAGGTGGCCCTTCTCGAGGATAGTGCCGCGTTTATCAAGGCGGGTTTGGAAGACGGGGAAGATATGGTTGTTTCATCGTTTCAGGGCGTCACGGACGGCATGAAGGTCAGAACGGTCCCGGCACAGGAGGCGAACGGGTTATGAAAGGCATGGTAACATGGTTCGTCGAAAACCACGTGGCGGCCAATTTATTGATGATCTTTCTTCTGCTGGTCGGAGGCGTTACCGCCTTTACCATGAAGGTCGAGGTGTTTCCCGAATTTTCCCTGGACCGCATCGCCGTCACCACCGAATATTTCGGCGCCTCCCCGGCGGAGGTGGAAGAGGCCATCATCCGGCGGATCGAAGAGAACGTGGCCGGGCTGGCCGGCATCAAGCGGATCGATTCCACGGCGCGCGAAGGCTTCGGTTCGGTGATCATCGAGGTGATGAAGGACTGGGACCTGAAAACCCTTTTGGATGAAGTCAAAGCGGAGGTGGACCGGATCACCACGTTTCCCAAAGAGGCTGAAAAGCCGGTGGTCCGGGAGATTACCCGAAGGAATCAGGTCATCAATGTGGCGGTTTACGGGGACGTCCCCGAGGCGACCGTCAAGAACCTGGCGGAAACGATCAAGGACGAATTGACCAATCTGGAGGGCATCACTCTGGTCGACCTTTTCGCCGTTCGCCAGGCTGAGGTCCACATCGACATCTCTGAAAAAACGCTCAGGCGCTACGGGCTGACACTGGAACAGGTGGCCAACGCCGTGAGGCGGGGAAGCCTGGATCTTCCCGCGGGGAGCGTCAAGACCGAGGGAGGAGAAATCCTGATTCGGACCAAAGGCCGCCGCTATTACGCGCCCGAATACCATGATGTGACCGTGATGTCCCGCTTCGACGGCACCAAGATCACCCTCGGGCAGATCGCCACACTGACGGACGGGTTCGAAGACGTGGACCTGGCGGCTCAGTTTATGGGGAAGCCGGCCGCCATCATCGAGGTCTTCCGCGTAGCGGACCAGAATGCTTTGACCGTTGCAGACACGGTGAAAAAGTATGTAGACGAAATCCGGCCGACGCTGCCCGCCGGCGTGGACATTGCCTTTTTTCAAGACATGTCCAAGCTGTTGCGAAGCCGTATCGAATTGCTGCTCAAGAACATGGCCATGGGCCTTGTTTTGGTGAGCATTCTTCTAGGTCTGTTTCTGAACGTGCGGCTGGCCTTCTGGGTCACCCTGGGCATTCCCATATCTTTTGCAATGGGCCTGTGGTTGCTGCCCCATTTCGATGTGTCCATCAACATGATCTCCCTTTTCGCTTTCATCATGGTGCTGGGCATCGTGGTGGACGACGCCATTATTATTGGAGAGAATATTTTCAGGAAGCAGGAAGAAGGGGTTTCCCGCCTGGAAGCGTCCGTGTCAGGCGCATTGGAAGTGGGACGGCCCGTGGTATTTGCCGTATTGACGACCATCGTGGCTTTCTGGCCCCTTCTCCTGGGCGGCGGCACCATGGGCAAGATCATGCGAAACATGCCCATCGTCGTCATTCTGGTCCTTTTGGGCTCCCTGGTGGAATCCCTGATGATCCTCCCCTGCCACCTGGCAGGCGGACGGCGCCGGGCGGGTGCGGCCAACGGGGGTGGATTGAAAGAGAAGCGCCTGTCCAGGGGGCTCAAGTGGATCATCAATAAGCCTTACGCCAAATTACTGATCCTCTGTCTCAGGTGGCGCTACGCCACCATCGCCCTGGGGCTCGTTGCCCTTCTCCTTTCGCTTGGTGTGTGGAGCGGGGGCTGGATCAAATTCACCTTTTTCCCAAAACTGGAAAGCGACGTGCTTACCGCATCGCTGACCATGCCTGCGGGAACGCCCGTGGAACGGACCGCTGCCGTGGCCAAGCGCCTGGAGCACGTTGCGCAGGATGTTTTGAAGGAAGCGGACCGGAAACGCCCCAAAAATGCCCCCTCCCTGTTTGAACACAGCGTCTCCCTGATCGGGGTCCACATGGGCGGACATGGACCCTCCGCTGGCCCCCCCGAGGTGGGCAGCCATTTGGCCCAGGTGTTTATCCAGTTGATTGAATCGGAGCACAGGAAGGTGAGCGCCATGAAGCTGGTCGCCCTATGGCGGAAGCGTGCCGGTTCCATTCCAGATGCGGAATCCATCACATTCCAAAGCGAACTGTTCAGCGTCGGCAACGCCGTTGAAGTGCATCTCTCCTTTGACGACCAGGACATGCTCATTGCGGCGGCCGAAGAACTCAAAACGGAACTCAATGAATACCCCGGCGTCTTCGACGTGGCCGACAGCTTTCTGCCCGGCAAAAAGGAGATGCAGCTGAAACTGAAACTGGCGGCCCGCAGTCTGGGACTGACCCTGAACGACCTGGCCAAACAGGCGCGGCACGCGTTTTACGGGGCGGAAGCCATGCGTTTTCAGCGCGACCAGGACGAAGTGAAAGTGCTCATCCGTTACCCCGATGCCGAGAGGAAATCCCTGGGCCACGTGGAGGCCATGCGCATCCGGGCGGCCGACGGCACGGAAATCCCTTTCGGCCAGGTGGCCCAGGTCCACATGGAGCAGGGATATTCCACCATCCAACGGGCGCAGCGGCTTCGGGTCATCAAGGTAACGGCGGACGTGGATGAGGAGATATCCAATGCAAACGAGCTTCGGGCGAAACTGGAAGCCGAATTCCTGCCCTCGCTGAAAGCGCGGTACCCGGGCCTTCGGTACACCATCGAAGGGGAGGGCAAGGAACAGAAGGAATCCATGGGAGATGTCATGTTGGGATTCGCCATCGCGCTTTTCGGTATCTATGCCCTGCTGGCCATCCCGTTCAGGTCCTTTACGCAGCCGATGGTGGTCATGGCGGCCATTCCCTTCGGGATCGTGGGCGCTCTGCTGGGTCACCTGATCATGGGATTCAACCTGAGCATCCTGAGCATGTTCGGTATGGTGGGTCTTGCCGGGGTGGTCGTGAACGACTCGCTGGTCCTGGTGGATGCGGGCAATCGGTTCCGGGACCGAGGCGATTCCGCCTTTGACGCCATACGGAATGCCGGGGCGCTTCGCTTTCGGGCCGTCATTCTGACGTCTCTGACCACCTTCGCCGGACTCACCCCCATGATCCTGGAAAAAAGCCTCCAGGCCCAGTTCCTGATCCCCATGGCCGTCAGCCTCGGGTTCGGCGTGCTGTTCGCCACCGGGATCACGCTTCTGCTGGTCCCCTGTTGTTACTTGATACTGGAAGATGGCCATCGTTTTTTCGACAGGGCAAAGGCATGGGTCTGGGGTGATTAGTTACAAATAAACCCTCCACCTCTGGTGGAGGACCCGGATAGGTTCTACCGATCCGGGGAGAAAAGAATCACGTATAGCAGTTGGTTTGAGGTTATAATGTTTACGCGACGCGTCGAACATAGGATATGGGTTTGAACGCACACCTGAACAGAGGTCCAAATCCATTGGTTCGTATTCCGGTTCGACCCCCTTTTCCGTCATCCCCGCGCAGGCGGGGAACCAGAGAAACGGGGGGACTGGATTCCCGCCTGCAAAAAAACGACTTCGGTTGTATTCGACTTCAGTTTGATTCATAGGTTGAAATCCGAGCCCCCTTCGAGGGGGCATCTTGATGCCGGTCGTAGCGAAGCGGAGATCCCGCCTAAAAGGCGGGGACCCGCGGAGCGGGGCTCTGCGGGAGGAGACTCACTTTCCAGCCAGAAATGGCCCTTTTTCACAATTTCTGCGTCAATCCGCCTGAGGCGGATCAATCTGCGGAGTTGGTTGTGCGATGTAAACACAGGGCGCAAGGCGCAGGGCACAAGGCATGGGGTCAACGGATTAAACCGGCCTGATGAAAAGTGCTGTTTCCCCCTGAGCCCTAAGCCCTATGCCCTTAGCCGTACGTGTACGTCTCTGCCCAACTCCTTGATTTTCTAGAACTTGTAAAAAATCGCTCATTTCTGATCTGGAAATTTGCCGATGCGTTTGATTTCATTTATGGATGGACACCAGGCAAAAGCGCTGTGACCCCAAACGGTTTTCATATCTAAGCCGCTTGATACTTGAAATTGATTGATTATTTTATTAGATGTAATGCAATCGAAATGCCGTTATACGGCCCCGCAAAATCATCCATCGGCGCTCTGCCACCGGAAAGAACAGGCTGAGGGCTGCACGTAACATTCGAAAATGCTTTGAGGAGACAATTATGACAATCGATATAAGGTGTCCGAAAACAATCAGCCGGACCCTCCGGGCCCTGGTTTGCCTGGCGGCCGTATGGGGCCTGGCGGCCGTTCCCTCGGTGATTTCTCTTTCCGGGAACCAGGCCTTTGCCGCTTCAAGGGCCGTCCCCACCTCTTTTACTGAGTTGGCTAAAAAGGCCAGCCCCTCGGTGGTCAACATCCGAAGCCAACGGGTGGTGAAAAGCCACGGTCGTTCCCAGATGCCCTTTGGGCCCAACGATCCCTTTGGGGATTTTTTCGAGTGGTTTTTCCGTGACCAGATGCCGAGGGGCCACAAGCAGCAGAGTTTGGGGACCGGTTTCATCATCGATACGGACGGGTACATCTTGACGAACAATCACGTGGTTGAAAAGGCGGACGAAATCAAGGTCAAGCTGGACGATGGCAGGGAATACAATGCGAGCATTATCGGGCGCGATCCAAAGACGGACCTCGCCCTCATCCGAATCGAATCCGACGGGCCGCTTGTCCCGATGACCCTGGGCGATTCCGACAAGCTGGAGGTGGGAGAGTGGGTGGTGGCAATCGGCAACCCCTTCGGGCTCGGGAATACGGTCACGGCGGGCATTGTCAGCGCCAAGTACCGCCAGATCGGCGCCGGATCATACGACAATTTCATCCAGACGGACGCTTCGATTAATCCGGGCAACAGCGGAGGGCCTCTTCTGAATATCTCCGGTGACGTGGTGGGAATCAACACGGCGATATTTTCCCAGACCGGGGGAAGTATCGGCATCGGGTTCGCTATCCCCATCAACATGGCCAAGGAGTTGCTGCCCCAACTCAAAAGAGGCAAAGTGGTCCGCGGCTGGCTTGGCGTCATGATTCAGAAAATTACCCCTGAACTCAAGGACAAGCTTAAACTGAAGGATGAACACGGCGCTCTGGTGTCCGGTGTCACTTCCGGCGGTCCGGCTGAAAAATCAGGCATCGAGAGGGGGGATGTCATCGTTGCCTTCGACGATAAGAAGATAGAAGAGATGAAAGACCTGCCCTACATTGTCGGCACCACCCCGGTGGGTAAGGTCGTCACCGTTGAGGTCATTCGAAAAGGGAAGAAAAAGAGTTTCGAGGTGGAAATCGGCAAGCTGGAAGGGGCTGAGGCACCCAAAACCTCAAGCGGGGAAGAAAGTCCCGATTTCGGGTTTGCCGTGGAAGAAATTACGCCGGAATTGGCCGCCAGATGGCGGCTTCCCGTGACCAGCGGTGTGGTGGTGTCCCAGGTGGAAAGCGGCTCCCCTGCGCAGGAAGCCGGGCTGAAACCGGGAGACATCATCCTGGAGATCGATCAGGAGCCCGTAAAGGATCTCGTCGGCTTCAACCGGATGATCGCTTCCTACAAAGAGGGAGATACGATCCTTTTCCTCTTGAATCGGCGGGACGCCACGCTGTACCTCACATTGAAGCTCGAACCCTGATCGGCCGGAGCGCCGCTCCCAGCGATTTCGCGGGTTCTCTTTGTCTAAGGAGAGTATATGAAAAGGAACCGTCTGTTTATCTTTCTTCTGGCCGCGGTCATTTCTGCGGGCATCATTATGGGGTTTGCGCTCAAATGCGTATTTAAGGAAAAGGCGCCCACCAAACAGACCGGAATAACGCCCCGGCCATCAGCGTCCGTTTCAAAGAAGATCGGGTTCAAGGCCGTGGATGTGGCAGGCGAAATTTCAGCGGAGATTTCCCAGTTCAAGGCGGGCATATCGGGAACTTATGTGGAAGTGCTGTTGAGCAATATTTCTCCGGATCGCGTGATCGACGTCGAGTTTATCAAGGTTGTGTTTTTTGATCGGAAAGGCGCATTTCTCGATTATGGGGAAGGCCGCCTGGGGAAAACCCTGAAGCCGGGCGAATCGAGCAGCAGCTTTCTCTATATGGCCAAAGGCAAGGGCCCGGCTTTCTATAACGAGAATGCCAGGGCCGCCGGGTTTGACCGGATCGGATCGAGCCAACCCTACAAGAAAACCATTCAGAAATTATAAATAAAAGGCCGGCTCAAGCCGGCCTTTTATTTTGACATCAAAACCTTCCCGATCGTCATTATCTCCGCCTCTTTGGTCCCCTCGTACAACTCCAGTATCTTGGCGTCCCGGTAGTATTTCTGAACTGCGTACTCTTCGATGTATCCATACCCGCCGTGGATCTCCAGTGCCGCGTTGGCGCAAAAAACCGCCGTTTGCCCGCCAAAGTACTTGGCCATGGCAGCCAGGGTGAAATCGGGTTTGCCGCTGTCTATGGAATACGCGGACCGGTAGATGAGACCTCTCAGCGCCTCGATCCGGACGGCCATCTCGGTCAGTTTGGCCTGGGTCAGCTGAAAACTTCCCAGCGGCGCGCCGAATGCCGTCCGCTCCTTTGCGTACCGCACGCTTGCGTCAAGACAGGCCTGGCCCAGTCCCAATCCCTGGGCCGCCACCATGGGCCGGGTGGTGTCGAAAAAGTGCATCAACTGGTAAAACCCCCTGCCCTCCTCGCCCACCACGTTTTCCTGGGGGACCCGAACGTCTTCAAAGCTGATTTCCGCCGTGTCGCTGGAGCGGATGCCCATCTTTCCGGGGATCTTGTTCCGTGTAACGCCTTCGGCGTCACTGGGCACAATGATCATGGAGAACCTGGCATGGCGTTTGTCGTCTGGGTGGGTGATGCACTGGACCACGAAGAAACTGCATACCGTACCGTTGGTGATGAACATTTTGCTGCCGTTGATCACGTAATCCTCGCCGTCTTTGACGGCACGGGTGCGGTAGCCTGCCACGTCCGTTCCCGCGTCCGGCTCCGTATAGGCGCCCGCGCTGATCATCTCTCCCGCGCAAACGGGCGGCAGATAAGCCATTTTCTGCTCCTCGGTGCCATAATAGTATATGGCCTCGCAACCGAAAGGCGCTGCCACGATATTAAGACCGATCCCCATATCGACCCTGGAAAGCTGCTCCGTGATGATGGCGTTTCCCAGAAAGCCGGCGTCTGCGCCGCCATATGCCTCGGGTATCCATGCGCCTACGAGACCGTTTTGAGCGGCCTTTTTAACTATATCCATGGAATACTTCTCATTGGCGTCGCATTCCCGGGAAGCAGGGGCAAGTTCGTTCTGGGCAAATTTGTACGACATGTCCTTCAACATGCTCAGTTCTTCCGTCAGTTCAAAATCCATTTTTATCTCCTATTCATGGTTCCACATGGGGTTGCTGAAATGGGCCATACTTTAGAAATTCCGCTCTTTTTTGTCAACGGTCAAGCGTCATCGCCGGCCTTCGGATCGCCGCAGTCACCCCTGTTAACACATTGTCCCATGATCAACGAAGCGTTTCTCAAATAACAAATAACGGATACCCCGGTCCCTTTCATTTCCCCTATAAACGGGGCCTTCCAACCTCAATGGCGGATCATGCCTATTCTTCCTTGACACCATTCGCCCAATCGCCTAAAAGAGCTCCAGAGGTGCCGAAACGGCTTAATAGGGAATCCCGTGAAAATCGGGAACGGTCCCGCCGCTGTAACCCCGCCTCTCTTCCGTTGAAGAGGGGGACCCTGTTGGACATTGTACGCCACTGTTCGGACATGAAACGAATGGGAAGGCCTCCGACAGGGCGGGGAAGCCAGAAGACCTGCCTCGAAAATCCGTCTTTACCCTGCGGTGTGACAGGGGGTACGGCGGCACATGGAAAAGGGTCAAGAAAACTGGGTGCAGCCCTTCAGGCGTTAATGCTTGGAGGGTTTTTTGTTTATAGGGCCCTCCCCTGGCGGGGCGACGGACACGGCGGGCGGGCATATGGGGCTTTGCCGCCTGGTTCGGCGCCGCGCAAGCGATTCACGGATCCGGAATTCAATAGAGGGAGGGCAGATGATACCCCAAGACAGACACGACATCGATGAAGTATTTATGGTCAGGACCGAATCCATCACGCTTTTTGCCGCGCTCGTCGGCGAAACGGCGGGGAAATTCCGTGCCGCCGGAAAGGTCCGTTTTTCGGACGGCAGCGTCACATCGTTTCGGCATCCTGCCGGCGACCGGGCCGTGATGCGAAGAAAGATCGCCACCATGTGCGAGGTGGTGGCTTCATTTTACGGAACCGAGGTTTTTCGCCGGAAAATCGTCGAAGGACCTGCCCGCATACAAATGAACAGATGGGAGAGAGAGGATTCTAATTTGCTTAATTAACACTATTCCGCTTGGCCAAGCTGGAGGCGTGGATATCCAGATCTATCATGTAATATGCCGCCTATGGTCGAAAGTCGACATCTCTGTTCTTTAAAGAAGATTGATCTTCATTAATCGACAATGACAACTTTCGTGCAGTGGACGCAAAAATAGCAGGGACGTCGTGACGGTCTCCGTCACGGCGCCCTCTGTTTCATTGAACTCGAAATAAGCGGGCGACTGTGCTATCGTTTATGATGGATGGAAGGATTTGTATTTTGATTTGATATGATTACTGGGTCTCCCGTCGTTTTTTGGCGGGGGACGACAAGAAGGGGCGCGGATCGGAGATCCTGCCGTTTTTTGCCGGGGGATGACGGGGAAAGGGGCTCAATGTTCAATCTTCAATCTTCAATGCCCTTATCTTGGCGACCTTTGCGTTCTTTGCGAGAAAAAATCAACCTCCATGCAACCCATAACTCGCAACTCGTAACACGAAACCCTGAACCTTGAACCTCTGAACCCTACGAAGTTTCATATGAAGAAAATACAACTCAATCTCTATGCGTCCCTCTCGCGCTTCATGCCGGAGGAGGACCGATCCGGTCATGGGCTGGAGCTGGCAGGGGAAACCACGGTCAGGGAAGTCCTGGTGCGTTTCAATGTCCCGCTGGAAACCGTAAAGATGATCTTTATCAACGGCCGTCATGCCGGGATGGACGCGGTGCTCAACGATGGGGACCGGGTGGGGGTGTTTCCACCCGTTGCCGGCGGGTGACAGGGCGGGGCAAAGCGCATGGCGCATAGCGCATGGTGCGAAGAGCATAGGGCAAAAAGCGTGGCGCATAGGGCAAGTAAAAATCCTTTCTCTTCATATTCCCTCACCAATTCCTCGTCATCGCTTCCCTTAGTCATATCAATGAATATATCTGTGAAATTTGAGGCAACATACTTCAGAACGGTTTGAAGATACTCAAGCCCGCTTCGTTTCTCCAACAGGCCTTTCAGCAGGCCCGGAATTAAGGCAAAGCTCCGGAAATTTGGAAATCATGTAGAGCGGGTAATTAAATATCCTCTTTTGCCTGTCAAAGCCGAACTTATTGCCTGTGTATTTGCCAGTTGAAGGGGTATTGCCCTGAATATACGTTCAATATGACGGGAATTGGTGGTCCCGGCATATTTTGAAAAGTCGCTTTCATAATGAAGAAGTAGTTGCCTCTGGAGTTGCCGAACAGCCCTGAATGCTTCAAGCGGTTCATCTTTATTGGCCTTGTATCGGCTGATGACTTCAGGCATTCCACCTGTAACAAAGTACCCTTTCAGTAAATCAAAAAGACGCCTGTGATAGATGTCATCGGTCTTGCCCCCCTTAAAATCTTTCAAAAACGAAAGCGCCATGTCTTCGCCCGTTCCGGCAAGAAATTCGGCGAAATTCATCGGATACATATGAAGTGTCTCAATTTTTCCCACGGGAAACGGCTCATCACTGTGTATAACACCCAGATTTGAACCAGCGGCTGCAATTGCCAAACCGCCCATATGTTGGAAAAAGTACTTCAGAGCAGTTATTGCCCTGGGGATTGCCTGTATTTCATCAAGGATCAATATATCTTCTTTAATATTTATCGACTTTCCCGAAACAAAACTGAGTTTATCTATCAATTGCTTCGGGTCTAATGGAGAATCATTAAAAATCGGAGCCAGATCGGCTTTCAATTCCTCAAGATCAAAATAAGGAAATAATCCATGGATATATATAAAATCACAATGAATTTTATTATCGATAACGGGGTTCTTCAAACTCCGCGGTTTTCGGAAAAAGTCTTAGACTTTACCCTAAGGCGGATAAACCGCAAATAACAAATTACAATTGATGAACTCATAAAAAGTCCCAAAACCGTCATGCCGGACTTGATCCGGCATCCAGAAGTAATTGAATCTACTGGATTCCGGCTTTCGCCGGAATGACGTTTTCAGGAGATTTCCGACTTTTTACGAAGCCATCACATTTTAGAGAAAATATAATGGCAAAACCTTTAGGGGAATTAATAATCGCGCCGATAACGTTTTGTGCAGTTATGCCAGAGAAGCATCCGTCACTTCAACTTTGACAAGCACGTTCCGGCCGGACCAGTCGACTTTCGAGATCTCTTCCCGATCAACGATCTTTCCGTCCACCGAGATTTCCCTCAATCCTTTCCAAAACACCTCGCCCTGTCGGGCCAGAAGTTCCGCCAGGGGCCCGCCATCGACACTTATCCCTCGGCTCAGAACAAGACCGGCCAATTCTTTGAGGATGATATTAAAAAGTTTCAGGGTAACGATCCCATCGACAACCGTGGGTGTTTTTTCCTCCGGTGTATGGGATATCTGATATCTGAGGGGAGAAAAAAAGCCCCCCTTTCTCATGGTCGCTCCCAGGGCCCCCGGCATGGACGCCGAAAGGGCCAGGGTGTCGCCATCCGACAGTATGGCCAGGTCTTCGTCATCCACCGGTTTCCCGTTTAGGAAAATCGTCTGGATTCGTTTTTCCACGTATTCGGGGCTTGCCCCGATCTGCTGGCACAGAAATTCGGTGATACTCACGCCCACTTGCCCATACACGTCCACGCCCCGCTGGAGTAAGGGGGAAAATATATAGAGTTGGGAACTGTCGAGCTTGAGTTCCACGGCCGCTCCCTGGAGGATCTCTTGGTTATTTTTTCCCATTTCATTCATCCGCTTAGTCCCAATTAAACCCACGACCTTAGTTCAGTCATCCCCCGCCAAAAAGCGGCAGGAGATCCAGCCAAACTGGGATCTGGCAATAGGAGTCTCAATCAATGGAAAAAAAGGGGAGATCCCCCCGGGATCTCCCCTTGGACCGCGCTGTCTCCGGCTTACCACTTAAACACGGAATCCAGGTCCTCGTCCGACACCTGGAATGTGATGTTATGGAGGGCCAGGGCCTCTTTCTTGAAGAATTCAGGCACCCGGTCGTCCTGGGCCGTGAACCCGGCGCGGGCATTGAAATCCAGTTCCGTTTCGAGAATTTTCTTGCCGAAATCGTTCACATCGTCCGCCGTCCAGTTCAGCCCGAAAAAGGCGTTGATCAGGTCCACCATGGCCTGAAACGTCTCCGGCTGGTCCAGGATGGCAAAGGCAATAAATAAACACATGCCGGATGCATCGATAGCCGCCGTGGCGATCTGGAGGTTCCGGGACAACTCGGCCTGCCCTTCAGGGGTCAGCGGGTCCACGTCGCCGCCCACTTTCATGATGTTGGTGGCCACCGCGTATCCGGCGGTGTGGTCGGCGCCCATGGGCGTGGTGGCATAGGTGACCCCGATGCCCATGACCGCCCTGGGATCGTAGGCGGGCATGGCCTGGCCTTTGACCGTTGGAACACGCTCCACGCCGAACACCTTTCCGGTGACCTCGGCGCCGCTGCCCAGTGTGCGGCCCAGAGATGTGCCCTTGCCCACCTCTTTGACCAGTTTGATGGCCGCCTCGGCATCCCCGAACTTGGCAATGCCCGCTTCCATGGCCACGCCGATGGCGGCGCCCATCTCGATGGTATCCACGCCGTAGTCGTCGTCCAGGCGGTCCATCATGGCGATGGCGTCCAGGTCGTCGATGCCGCAGTTCCCCCCGTGGGCCCAGACGGTCTCGTATTCGGGCTGCTTGGTCAGGTAGTTGCCGTC
>JAFDKD010000630.1 GCA_019307165.1 Deltaproteobacteria bacterium
AGCCCTCACCCAGATGCAGAAAAAGATTACGGCAAACGTCTTTATAAAGAACCAGATCACGCCGGGAAGAAAGGCCGGGCCGTGCCATCCGCCTAAAAACAGCGTTGTGACCAGGGCTGAGAAAACAATCATGTGTATGTATTCGGCCAGAAAAAATAGCGCAAACTTCATACTGCTGTATTCCACATTGTACCCGCAGGCAAGCTCGGCCTCGGCTTCGGGCATGTCGAACGGTGTCCGGTTGAGTTCTGCGATTCCGCTAATTAGAAAAACAAGGAAGGCGACCGGTTGTTTAAGAATATTCCACAATCCCGTCTGGGCATTCACCATTTCGACCAGGCTAAAGGAACCTGTAATCATGATGATGCTCACAACAGCAAATGCCATTGAAATTTCATAGCTTATTATCATGGCTGATCCGCGCAGTCCGCCAAGGTATCCGTACTTGTTTCCCGAGGACCATCCCCCCAGGATCGTTCCGTAAGAGCCCAGGGTTGAAATTCCCAGAACAAAAAGGATGCCGATGGACGGGTTGGCGATGTAGAGGCCTATTTCGCGGCCGAAGATGGTGACAGAAGGACCAAAAGGGATCACGGCAATCAGAATAACGGCGGCCGTAATGCTGATGGCCGGGGCTAAAATAAAAACCGCCTTGTCTGCGTTGTCAGGGACAACATCCTCCTTGAAAAAGTTCTTGATCCCGTCGGCAATGGGCTGTAGAAGCCCATGAAACCCCACCCGCATGGGCCCATATCGCAACTGCATATGTCCCAGCACCTTCCGTTCAAGATAGGTGGTGTATGCCGCTATGAAAAGGGTCACACTGAATACCACCAGAATCTTGATAACAGGGATGATCAAATATTCAACCATCTGTATTACTCCCTCATAAAGCTTTATTGATCTTGACCGCGCTGACCTTAAATTCGGGGATCTTTGCCACGGGGTCTACATCCGAATGTGTCAGAATATTTGCCCGAGCTTCATAGAAATGGAACGGCACAAAGACCACTCCGGGAGCGGGACGCTCGGTAAGCCATGCTTTCATTTTTATGCTGCCCCGCCTTGAGGATATTTCCATGTAGTCCCCGTCGGATATATCCAGCTTTTCAGCATCGGCCGGGTTTATCTCCGCAAGACCTTCCGGGTAAAGACGATTCAAGCCGGTGCCTCGCCGTGTCATGGTTCCTGTGTGGTAATGCTGTTCAACGCGGCCGGTAGTAAGAACAAACGGGTACTCGTCATCGGCTGGTTCGGCTGGCGGTATGTAATCAATGGCAAAGAAAAGGCCTTTCCCCCGGGTGAATTGGCCGATGTGCAGCACCGGAGTTCCCGGATGTTCTTCGTTGGGACAGGGCCAGTTAAGTCCGCCCTTTTCGAGCCGCTGGTAGGTTATGCCCCCGTAGCTCGGGGTTACAAGGCGTAGCTCCTCGAATAGTTCTTCCGGAGCGACTGCGGGCATGGTATAGCCCATCCGTTTTGAGATTTCGCCGATGATCCAGGTGTCCTCTTGGGCTTCTCCAGGCGGTTCAACGGCCTTGCGAACTTTCAGTACCATGCGCTCGGTGTTCGTCACGGTTCCGTTCTTCTCCGCAAAACAGGCTGCCGGAAGCACAACGTCAGCAAGTTTGGCGGTTTCTGTCAGGAATATATCCTGGACGACCAAAAATTCGAGCTTTTCGATACAGTGTTCGATATGATGGGTATTCGGATCACTGATCACGGGATTTTCTCCCATGACGTATATCCCTTTTACCTGCCCCGTCTCGGCGGCAGGGAACATTTCGGTCATTGTCAAGCCGATATTGGACGGAAAGCCCGGCACGCTCCACGCTGCGGCAAACTTGTCCCTGACTTCATCGTTGATAACCGGCTGATAGGCCGGAAAAACATTCGGCAAACCGCCCATGTCGCAGGCCCCCTGGACATTGTTCTGTCCGCGTAGCGGATTGACTCCGCCACCTGACACCCCCATATTGCCGCAGAGCATGGCCAGGTTGGCCAGCGATTTGACGTTATCGACACCGGTGGTGTGTTGGGTTATTCCCATGGTGTAAAGGATCGATCCAGGAGTAGCCTTAGCATAGAGCCGCGCCGCCGCGTAAAGATTTTCTTCAGCGATCCCGGTAATGGACGACACGTGGTCCGGGGTATATTTTTCCACACAGCTTTTCAGCGCCTCAAAATCTTCCGTGCGCTCATCGATGTAGGCCTGGTCCTGCAGGTTCTCTTTAAGAATGATGTGCATCAGCCCGTTTATCAACGCAACATCGGAGCCCGGATTGTGCCGCAGCCACAGGGTAGAATGATCTACCATGTTGATGCGCCGAGGGTCGATCACAATAAGTTTGGCCCCGTTCCTTGATATCGACTCATAAATATAGTTGGCAATGATAGGGTGGTTTTCCGTCGTGTTGGTTCCGATGATCAGGATAACTTCCGATTTGAGAACATCGCTGATGGGGTTTGTCATGGCCCCGCTTCCAAACGTGGCGGCAAGACCTGCCACCGTGGAAGAATGTCAGAGCCGGGCGCAGTGATCCACATTGTTGGTCCCGATCACCGCGCGCATGAATTTCTGAAAAATATAGTTCTCCTCATTGGTAACCTTGGCGGAAGCAAGCCCTCCGATGCTGTCCGGGCCATGCGTGTCACGTATGGATTTGAACTTTTCGGCCACCGTATCGAGGGCCTCTTCCCAGCTGGCCTCCCTTAAAACGCCGTTTTCTTTGATAAGCGGTTTTTTAAGGCGACCTTCGTCTTCTATAAATTCATATCCAAAGCGTCCTTTGACACAAAGGCTGCCCTGGTTTGGAATCGCGTCGACATCCGTTGTCACCCCGACAACCCGGTTGTCCATAACGTTCAGTTCCAGCTGACATCCGCATCCGCAGTAGGTGCATGTGGTTTGAACCCTATCGATCATCCAGGGTCTGCCCTTGTATCTGCTGAGATTTTCGGTCAAGGCGCCGGTGGGACATACAAAGAGACACTCCCCGCAGGAAACGCATTTATCAGCATCCACT
>JAFDKD010000631.1 GCA_019307165.1 Deltaproteobacteria bacterium
CCGCCTTGAAGCGCTACGGCGCCGATGTTCGTCTGGTCCTGCCCCTTTACACCGCCGTAAGACACGGCGAGTTTGCCTTGAAACCCCTGATTCGCGATTTGGAGGTTCCTCTGGGCGGCAGGACCCTGGGCGCCGGCGTCATGAGGACCAGGACCAGGAGCGGGGTCCCCGTTTATCTCATCGAGCGGGAGGACCTCTACGAACGGCCGGGTCTTTACGGAGACAGGCGGGGCGATTACTATGACAACCTGGAACGATTTTCCTTTTTTTCGCACGCGGCCCTGAGACTCGCGGAAAAAATCGATTTCCGGCCCCACATTGTTCATTGCCACGACTGGCAGACCGGCCTGGCGCCCGCGCTGATCAAGGGGCCCTACCGCAACTCGCCCGCCGTGGGCGGGGCGGCTACCGTATTCACCATACACAACATCGGCTATCAGGGCCTTTTTCCCGCCGACCGGCTGTTCGTGACCGGACTCTCGGAGGGGGACGTCTTTCATCCCGACGGCCTGGAATACTGGGGAGACTTCAGCCTGCTCAAGTCCGGCATTGTCTATTCGGAGGCCATCACCACGGTGAGCCCCACCTACGCCCGAGAGGTCCGGACCCGGGAGTACGGCAGGGGAATGGAGGGGGTCCTGGAAAAGCGGCGCAACCATCTTCACGGCATATTGAACGGCGTGGACTACAGTGTCTGGAATCCCGCGAAAGACCCTTACCTGCCGGCCCGCTTTTCCCCGAAACGGTTGTCCGGAAAGGCCATATGCAAAAAGGCCCTGATCCATGAAATGGGTCTGGATGCGTCCCTTTTCGACAAGCCGCTTCTGGGTATGATCACCCGGCTCAATGTCCAGAAAGGGCTCGACCTGCTTTTGCAGACACTCGGTTCCCTTCGGGCGCTGGATGCGGGCCTGGTGGTCCTGGGGGTGGGGGACCCGGGCATCGAGAAATCGCTGCTGCGCCTGGCCAAACGGCGGGCGGGGCGAATGGGCGTGCGGATCGGTTTCGACGAACCCCTTGCCCACCGCATTATGGCGGGCGCCGACGCCTTGCTGGTCCCTTCCCGCTATGAGCCCTGCGGCCTGACCCAGCTGTATGCGTTGAAATACGGGACCGTTCCCATTGTGCGGGCGACAGGGGGGCTGAACGATACCATCGTTTCCTATAACCCGAAGAGCGGAGAGGGAAACGGGTTCAAGTTCGACGCTTACGAGGCCCGCGCGTTTACAGGCGCCATTCGATCCGCATTGAGATTGTTCCAAGAAAAAAAACAATGGGCGGCGATCGGGAAAAACGGCATGGCGGCCGATTTTTCATGGAAAAAGTCCGCGCGGCGGTATATGGACCTGTACCGGTCTCTGGCAAAGCAACCCCTTTAGTTGCATAAATAAAATGGTGACCTCTCTCGAAGGAGCGCTCGACGTAGAAGCGGCTTCAGGCGCTGTCTTCGCGCTTTCTTTCGCAAAGCGAATCGATTTTGGCAACAGCCGGTCCGAGGCTTTTGCAGATGGAATAAAACAGACCGAAGGCCATGACCAAAACCCGAACCCTGTCCAACCGCTTTTTCAGCGCCTTTTTTCATTCTCCGGCGCGCGTCGCCGTTTCGGCCTTTTTCCTGCTCATTTGGATCGGGACGGCCCTCCTTCTCCTTCCCTGTTCGGCCGCCGGCCGGAACCTCGGATTTGTCGATGCCCTTTTCACATCCACATCCGCGGCATGCGTGACCGGTCTCGTGGTGATGGATACGGGGACCGCCCTGAGCCTCTTCGGGCAGGTGGTGGTCCTGGGGCTCATCCAGGCGGGTGGATTGGGCATCATGACCTTCTCCACATTTCTTCTCCTGCTGGTGGGACGGCGCCCGAGCCTGACCGAACAGATCGTGGTTCAAGATTCGTTCGCCCTGAGCGGAGACCGGACCTTTGCATCGGTGCTCCGGGACGTGTTTTTGTTAACGGCCGTTATCGAATTGATCGGCGCATGCCTGTTGGTTCCGAAATTCGTTTCTCAAACCGGCTGGGCCGAAGCCCTGTATCTGTCGATCTTCCATGCCGTCAGCGCCTTCTGCAACGCCGGTTTCTCGCTTTTTTCGGACAGCCTCACGGCCTATCGAGATGACTGGTTGACAAACCTGACGGTCTGCCTGCTCATTGTGAGCGGGGGAATCGGTTTTCTGGTATTGTCCGAACTCAAACGAGGATTCCCCCTTAACCGGCGGGCCTGGCGGCATCTCAGCCTGCACACCAAAATAGTGCTGTCCGCAACGTTCCTGCTTATCGTGCTGGGCGCCCTTGCCTTTGTCCACATGGAATGGGACAATACCCTTTCCGGTCTTTCGGGCCCGGAACGGGTTTTGGCGGCCTGTTTCCAGTCCGTTACGGCCAGAACCGCCGGATTCAATACGCTGCCCTTCGATTTGATGGCCAACGAAACCCTCTTTGTCATCATTGTATTGATGTTCATCGGGGCCTCTCCCGGATCATGCGGCGGCGGCATCAAGACCACCACGCTTTCAAGCCTGATTCTGCTGGGGGTATCGCGGTTACGTGGATATGAGAGGCCCCGGGCGTTCAAGCGCACCATCTCCATGGAGAGCATGGGCAAGGCGGTAAGCATGGTGATGGTCAGCATTGTCGTGGTGACCCTTGGCGCCATGCTTCTTCTCATGACGGAACTGGGAGATACGTCCCATCCCGCAAGCCGGGGAAAATTCATCGAACTGCTTTTCGAGACGGTCAGCGCATTCGGCACGGTGGGGCTGTCCACCGGTGTGACGGCGACCCTCAGCACGGCGGGCAAACTCATTGTAACGGCCATCATGTTCGTAGGACGCCTCGGGCCGCTGGTCATCGGGGTGGCCGTTGCCCGTCACAAAGCGCCCGACATTTCTTTCGCCGAGGAAACCATTATGATCGGGTGAGGCATGCCATGAAACAATTTGCGGTTATCGGGCTGGGTAATTTCGGCGCCTATCTTGCCGAGCGCCTTTATCAAAAAGGCCACGAAGTCCTGGCCATCGATAAAGAGTGAGCCAGGCGGTAATCGCCGATGGAACGGATCGGAAATCCATGGAGGCCCTCGGCCTCAATCGAATGGATGCGGCCGTGGTGTGCATCGGCTCGAATTTGAGCGATTCCATCCTGGCCACCCTTAACTTGAAGGACCTGGGCGTCAACCGGGTTCTGGCCAAGGCCATCAGCGATGACCATGGCCGAATTCTCGCCAAAACCGGGGCATCGGAGGTCTTTTTCCCTGAAAAGGATCGGGCTTTCTATCTCGCGGAACATCTGCACAACACCAACATGATCGAGTATATCCCGTTTCTGGAAGGGTACCGCATCATTGAACTGGCGGCGTTCAAGGAGTCCGTCGGCAGGAGCCTCAAGGAGTTGGACATGATCAATCGACATGGGGTCCAGGTCTTGGCCGTCAGAGAAGCGGCCGCCGGACGGCTGACGATGGTGCCTACCGGCCGCTATGTCGTGAAGGACGGCGACATCCTCATCCTGCTGGGGCCCAATAACGCACTGGACACGCTGTGCGAGAAAGAGCGTTGATATCTTTACTGTCCTGTAAGTGATGCACCCATTAGGTGTCGGGTGTCAGGTGTCAGGAAAGGATTTGTTTTAAGCAAACGCTGGAAAATCAAGTGGGGGCAATTTCAGCAACACAC
>JAFDKD010000632.1 GCA_019307165.1 Deltaproteobacteria bacterium
ACTGGATTCGGGAAGGCGTGTAAAACCGGAGGTCGGAGATCGGAGATCACACGCCTTCCCACAGTGCCAGCTGGATCTCCACGCCGTCGCCTTTGGCTTTTTTCATGATGGGTTCGGTCATGATTGAATTCCTCTCTAAATTTTGAGTTCTATGGGATTGCGCGCCAATTTGTCCTTTTTCGACTAAACCAAAGCAACATCAAACTCAAAACATGCAAGAATTGCAAGAGGTTGAGTGCCATTTTTAAAAAAATGTTTTTACGGCAAAGACCCGTAGAGAAAAAGGCTTAATTCGCCGGTTGACATTTGATTCCATATCTGATTAATTATTTGATTAAATATTCAGTGTACCAAGGAGGGACTTATGGATTTCAATCTAACAGAAGACCAAAAGGCATTCAAGGCGGAGTTGACGGATTTCTTCCTCGAGGAAATGAAGCAGGCTCCCGAATGCTACCAGACAAGCACCCCCATCGAGGCCACGTACGACACGGATGAAGGGTTTAAATTTCATCAGTACATGCAGAAACGGCTGGCTGAAAAAGGCTGGCTGACCATGGCCTGGCCCAAGGAATACGGCGGCAAGGAGGCCTCCATCGCCGAACAGGTCATCTTCAACGAGGTCCACAGCTACTACCGGGTCCCCGGGATCGACCGCTTCGGCGTGACCATGTTCGCGCCCACCCTCATGCTGTTCTCGTCCGAGGAACAAAAGGCCCGCCTGCTCCCGCCCATTGCCCGCGGAGAGGTCCAGTACTCCCAGGGATGGAGCGAACCCAATGCCGGGTCCGACCTGGCTTCCCTGAGCACCACGGCCGTCCTGGACGGGGACCACTATATCGTCAACGGACAGAAGACCTGGACCAGCGCCGCGCACAGGGCGGACCACATGTTCCTGCTGGCCCGCACCGACCCTTCCAAGAAGCGAAACGCGGGACTTTCGGTGTTCAATATCGAAATGGGCCTTCCCGGAATCGAGGTCAGGCCCATCATGTACATGAACGGGAGTCATTTCTACAACGAGGTCTTTTTCACCGACGTCCGGGTCCATAAGGACGAACTTGTGGGGACCGAAGGCGACGGATGGAAGCTCACCCGGGCCACCATGAACTTCGAGCGGTCCGGCGCGGGTGCTTACGCGGCCCTGCTGAGGCATTTTGAAGAACTCCTGGAATATGTGAAGACCACCAAGCGCCACGGCAAGCTTCTGGCCGAGGACCCGGTGGTGAGGCGGAAACTGGCGATTATCTACGCGGATCTTCGCGCCGGTTGGGCCCATTCCTACATGATCGCCTGGCTCCAGGACCAGGGGAAGATGGCGTTTACGCCGGCGGCGGCCTCGGAGTCAAAGGTCTTTAATACCGAACTGAAGCAGCGCATGGTCAATTTCGCCACCGAGTTCATGGGCCCTTACGGCCAGCTGGAAAACTCCAAGTGGGCGCCGCTGGGAGGCAGCATGGTGGAGGGATATCAGGCCGTCATCGGCAGCACCATTTACGCCGGGACCAACGAAATTCAGCGAAACATTATCGCGTGGGCTGGGTTAGGCCTGCCGAGAATTAAATAATTTTCAGGACCCGCTCTATTTTGTTTCCACTATGGCACGGAAGTTCGTTTAGCCATGAACAGCTACAGTAGGTCTTACCATAGAGAAATATTTGAATTGAATTTTTTCACTATTTTTTAGTTATTAGTTATTTTAATGTTATTATATTAAAAAATTTTTCCCAAAAATTTTTTAGAGGAGCAAGATATGAATCTCGATTTCACATCCGAGCAGAATATGCTGAGGGACGCCGCGGCAAAGTTCTTTGCCAAGGAATGCCCCTTTGACCGCGTCAAGGAGCTGGAAGAGTCGGACGATGGCTACGCCCACGAACTATGGCGGAAGATGGCGGAACTCGGTTGGCAGGGCCTCATATTTCCCGAAGCCTACGGCGGCTTCGAGGCCGGGTTCATGGACCTGATCATCCTGTGCGAAGAAATGGGCAAAGCCGTTTTCCCCAGCCCGTTTTTCTCCACGGTCATCCAGTGCGGCCTCATCATTCTCGAAGGCGGCTCCGAGGAACAGAAAAAAGAACTTCTCCCCAGGATCGCCGAAGGCGAGTTGATCATGGCCCTGGCCCAACTGGAGGAAGACGCCGGCTACCTGGAATCAAGCATCGCCATGCCGGCCGTTGCCCAAGGGGAAAACTATGTCCTGAACGGGACCAAGATGTTTGTAACCGACGCCAACGTGAGCGAGAAGCTTATCGTGGCAGCCAGGCCCGACGGCGAAGGCCCTACCCTTTTCCTCCTGGACACGGAAGATCCGGGAATCCGTGTCACCAAGATGCCCGCCATCGGCAAGGACAATGTGTGCGAGGTGATCTTTGAAAACGTGTCAATCCCAAAATCCGATATCATCGGAGCGATAGGGGGCGGGTTCGACATCCTTCAGTCGATTGAGTCCAAAGGCGCGGTGACCAAGGCGGCGGAAATGGTGGGCGGCGCCAGGTCCTGCATCGATATCACGGCCGCCTATGCCAAGGAGAGGGAACAGTACGGGCTGCCTATCGGCGGATTCCAGATCATCCAGCATTACATGGCCAACATGCTCATCAAGTATGACGTGAGCAGCAATTATCTGTACCAGGTCGCATGGATGGTGGATGAGGGGATGGATTTTGAAACCGAGGCGTCGGCCCTGAAGGCCTCGGTGAACGAAAATTTCAAATTCATCAGCGAGCGGGCCGTCCAGATCCACGGGGGCATCGGCACCACCCGGGAGGCGAACATCGCCCTGTTTTACAGAAAGGCCAAATCGTTCGAATATGCGTGCGGCGACACCGAGTATCACTATCAGAAGGTCATGGACAATCTGCTGAAGTGAAATAGCTAAAGGGAATAAGAAATATAAATATTCACCACAGAGAGCACAGAAAACACAGAGGATTGCAGTTCAAACCTTTTAATACCCGATTCATTCAAGCATCTTCCAGTCTCTGTGACCTCTGTGTTCTCTGTGGTGATTCTTTTC
>JAFDKD010000083.1 GCA_019307165.1 Deltaproteobacteria bacterium
GTTTTACTGACAATTGGTAGTTGAAATATTCGTTGAAGCTTATCATCAGGCCATCAAAATAGAATATCCGAATGTATGGTATCATGCGATGAAAAATGGGCCTGGAGTTCGACCGAGGCCAAGTCAAGAACAGACTGAATAATATAATAATGATAGTGAAAGGCTCATCATCATGAAATTCATTTCCCCCCAGATTCTTTACTTTGTTCGAAGCAGGACGACCAAGAGGAACTTCAAACTTCTATTCAAGTTCCTTTTTGTGTTGACAATACTGGTGATAATATACAGCGTTTTATTTCATTTCATAATGCTTCTTGAAGAAAAGGAGTTTAGCTGGATTACAGGGTTCTATTGGACACTCACTGTGATGTCCACGCTTGGGTTTGGTGATATAACCTTTGCGAGTGATTTAGGCAAGGCTTTTTCGATACTTGTGCTCATGTCCGGCATTCTTTTTCTTCTCGTCATGTTGCCATTTACCTTTATTCAATTTTTTTATGCCCCATGGCTTGAAGCCCAATCAAGGGCCAAAACGCCAAGGGAATTGCCGGAAGGTACGGCAGGACACGTGATATTGACAAGCTTTGATCCCATAACCATAAACCTTGTAGAAAAGCTGAAGAAGTATAATTACAAATATGCAATTATCGCGACTGATTTGCAGCGTGCGCTGGAAATTTATGATTTAGACTACAAGGTGGTCGTTGGGGATCTTGGTGATCCGGAAACATATAAGCGTTTACGAATACAAAGTGCCGCCATGCTGGTCGCCAACAACGATGATATGGTCAACACGAATATATCCTTTACGGTCAGGGAGATCTCTAAAAAAGTACCCATTGTTACGAATGCGGATGCGGATCATTCCATCGATATCCTGCAGCTTGCCGGCAGCACGTATGTCTTTCAGTTTATGAAGATGCTTGGAGAATCCCTGGCGCGAAGAACGCTCGGAATGAGTATGGGGGCAAACGTTATCGGAAGATTCGATCAACTTCTCATCGCCGAGGCTCCCGCAATGCGAACACCACTTGAGGGGAAAACGCTCATTCAAAGCAATCTGCGAGAAAAAACCGGCGTAACCGTTGTCGGGCTCTGGGAGAGAGGCCGATTCAGAATACCGCAGCCGGAGACTCGAATCGATTCCACAACTGTGCTCGTGCTTGCCGGCTCGGCTGAACAGCTAGAAAAATATGACGAGATCTTCTGCATTTACCGTGTTTATCACACCACCGATGCTCCCGTCCTCATATTGGGTGGCGGCCGTGTCGGGCGCGCGGCGGCGCAGATCCTGGAAGAGCGGGAGATTCTTCATAATGTTGTGGAGAAAAACCCGAAACTCATTCAGGGCAATAAGTATATTCAGGGAAACGCTGCCGATCTTGATACCTTGACTCGGGCCGGCATACGTGAAGCGCCATCCGTCATTATTACCACCCATGATGATTCCATGAACATTTATCTCACCATCTATTGTCGTCAACTGCGATCCGATATACAGATTGTCAGCAGGGCGAATCTGGACGGAAATATTTCCAAGCTGCACAGGGCTGGAGCGGACCTTGTCATGTCCCATGCTTCCATGGGCGCAAACACCATCATCAATCTCCTGAAACCCGATAAAACACTGATGTTTGCAGAAGGATTGAACATCTTCCGCGTGCCGGTACACTCATCTCTTGCGGGCAAATCGCTTGCTGAAAGTCAAATCCGAAAAGAAACGGGCTGCAGCGTAATCGCTATCGCCAGAGAGAATACGTTGAATATCAACCCCGACCCCTCGGTTCTTCTCGGGGAACATGATGAAATGGTCTTGATTGGGACGAGCGATGCCGAAAAACGTCTTATGGACATCTATGCATGACTGTCGGACCATTGAGAGGCTCCGGACGTCAAACTGGTGAGCAGCGTGAGAACCGCCTTCAGCGCATTTGCTTTTACAGTTTCAATGCCGCCAAGGACCACTAGTGGTTTGACACATAAACAACGCTATACTTTCTTCCATTTTCATGAGCGTGGCGTTTAGATATTCCGTGTCATTTTGCGGTTCAAGCCCCTTTCCGTCATCCCCGCGCAGGCGGGGATCCAGACGAACGGGAGTCTGGATTTCCCGCCGCTTTTTGGCGGGGAATGACAGATTACGTGTTTCATACGGACGTATAAAAAAACGCATTCTGTTGAAATCAACTTCAGCTTGATTCATAGATTGAAATCGGCGCAGTCAATGGAACGATCTCCATCACCGAAACCCTGATGGATTCCAAATCGCTGTTCCTGACACCCAATACGGAAAGCATCTATACGGGCACATGGCTGGATCTGAAGGACGGCCCGATCGTCGTTGAAAGCCCGCCCAACACGCTGGGCATCGTCAATGACTTCTGGTTCCGTTACGTGGCCGACCTGGGCAATGCCGGCCCGGACAAAGGCAGGGGCGGAAAGTATCTGTTCGTCGGTCCGGGGTACAAGGGCAAATTACCGGACGGCTACTTTGTTTTTCACAGCCCGACCTATGGGAATTTCCTGATCTGGCGCGGCTTTCTGGTGGAAGGCGACCCGAAACCCGGCATTGAAAACTTTAAGAAGCATGCCCGTATCTATCCGCTGTCAAGGGCAGGCAATCCAGCCGAGCAGAAATGGGTGAACAATTCGGGCAGGGCTTTCAATACCATTCATGCCAATGATTTCACTTTCTATGAAGAGCTGAACCAGATCGTTCAGGAGGAGCCTTCTGAGTCCCTGAATCCGGAGATATTGGGACTGTTTGCCTCCATTGGGATCAAAAAGGGGCAGCCCTTTGCGCCGGATGCCCGCATGGAAAGAATCCTTACGGAAGCGGTCGCTGTGGGCAATGCCACCGTTCGGTCGCTTGTGTTTCCGGGACGCGACAAAACCGCCTATCAATATGACGGCGGCCACTGGAAAACCGCCTTTATCGGCGGCAGCCATGAGTTCCTGGCGGACGGCGTTCGACTGCTGGATGCACGGGCATTCTTCTATTATTATGCCACCATGGTAACGCCGGCCATGACCGTGAAAATCCCGGGGGCCGGTTCCCAGTATTCCATGGCCACGGTGGATGCTCAGGGGGACCCGCTGGACGGATCAAAAAATTACAAACTCCACTATCCGCCGAATGTCCCGGCCAAGGATTTCTGGTCCGTAGTCGTCTACGACAACCAGACCCGATCTATGCTCCAGACCGACCAGCAATACCCCAGTGTGGTGAGCCGGCGCGGTGTCCAGTCCAACAAAGACGGCTCCTGCAACATCTTCTTCGGCCCGGAAGCCCCGGAAGGAAAGGAGAGCAACTGGATCCAGACCATACCCGGTAAAGGCTGGAGCGTGATTCTTCGCTTCTATGGTCCGCTTCAGCCTTGGTTCGACCAGACTTGGCGGCCGGGAGAGATCGAGTTGGTTAAATAGGTAAATACGTAGAAGGTTGAAGGTAGAAGGTGAAATGTTTCGATTGCGGAATCCCTTCAATTCGGAATGGAGAAAATGAAAATGAGCACAATTGAATGAGGACTGGAACCTGATTTCGCGAACGATCATGCCGGTGATCTTTCAGAAGGATATCTTTTCGGCTCCAGGCCAATTTCGTGCTGCCTAAATAAAATCGTTACACGATTTTATTTATTAAAGACTCCGCCCGCAGAAAGCTCTGCCGCCCTAAAAGGACTGCCTGGGAGAACACCTTTCGCTTGGGTCGCGGATCGGGAATTATAAGGGGTTAGAATTTCGGAGCCAGGCCCGCTTGTTTACACAACTCGTTGGCAGTAATTCGGTCTAACTGTTTATGCCTTTTAACGGGAATTGTTTTTATGTCGTTTGTATAGATTGAGTGATTGCCTCCTTCTCAAATCATGTAGAAACCGCTCTTTTCCAGATATCGTATCAAGTCACGTCGCTTGATGGACATGTTCGACCTCGGCTTGTAGCTGTTCAATGAGTGCGTTGCCCAATGGAAATTCTTTGCCGAGATCTTTATATGCGAGTATCATCTCCTTAAGTGCGTCTCGAAGCATAGCGCGGCAATCTTCAAGATCTTTTCCTTCGGTAACGACTTCAGGCCACTCAATAAGCTGACCCATATAACCGGTATCTATTTTCGTATACTTGGCGGTATAGTTCATCATGCGAGGCTTCTAAATTTACAACCTGAATCTTGCAAAATCCGAGTATGGAATATTTTATGCGTTATTGTTGTTTCTGTCAAACCTGATTTCCGAAAGGCGGTATTTATGATGAAGAAACATGTTTGTAAAACCACCATGTTCAAGATTCTGCTCTTTGTGGCAAGCGCCATCATCATTGCCGGTTGTGCCTGTGCCCAAAATCAGAGCAAACCCGCCGCCGTGCCGGAGATAAGGCCGGGTATTTTAGCAGGCTATTTAGACAGGCGCGCGCTTCCCAACAGCCTGGAATTGGTCCCCTCGCCGCCGGCTGACGGCTCGGCCGCATTCGCACTGGACCAGGAAGTCAGCCGCAAGAACCTCGCGCTCCGCGGCACGCCGCGCTGGGACCTGGCTGCCAGGGATGCCGAGCTGATGTTTCCGGAAGCTGCCGGCACGTTTTCCTGTGCGCTGGGCATTCCGATCACGGAAAAGGATACGCCCCATCTGTACATGTTGCTGCGCCGAACCCTGGCGGATGCGGGCCTTTCCACCTACACGGCCAAGAATCATTACCAGCGTACGCGTCCCTTCATGGTGAACAAGGCGCCCACCTGCACGCCGGATGAGGAGGTGCATTTAATGAAGGACGGTTCATACCCTTCCGGGCATACGGCCATCGGCTGGGCCTGGGCGCTCATCCTGACCGAGATCGCTCCGGACCGCGCCGATGCGATCCTCGCCCGCGGTCGGGCCTTCGGTGAAAGCCGTATCGTCTGCAACGTCCATTGGAACAGTGATGTGATGGAGGGGCGTTTCATGGGGGCGGCTGCCGTGGCGAGGCTTCACGCAGACCCGGCATTCCGCGCCGAGATTGAGTCCGCAAAGGCAGAGGTCGCCGCTATTCGAGGCAAGGGCGTCGCGCCCACACGCGACTGCCGGGCCGAGGACGAAGCCCTGGCCTATCATCCGCGGCCCCTGAATGGCGATGCCGAAATCCTGGAATCCCGGCACGGGGATTTTCCGGTGTCTCAACTGGACCTGCTGCCGGAACTGCAGCGCGGTCATCCGGTCGGTTTTATCGCCGACGCGGAGACGTTCAAAGCCGTCTGGGCGGCGTTCAAGCCAGGGCAGGCCGCCCAGAAAATCGATTTTAAATCTAATTTGGTGTTTTTTGCGCGAAATACGCAGTTCTATAACCGTATCTCAATTGGTAAAATCAAAGTGACAAACGGTGTGGCGGAGGTGGTGGCCATGGAGACCATGTCCGCCAGGCCCATTCAGGACGAGGTGGGCATGTCCATGGTTTCGGTTCCCCGAAAGGGAATTGAAGGCGTTCGGTGCCGTGAACAAGTTATTCAGGTCAACAAAAAATGAGTTGTTTCCTCATCCATTGCCGCATAAAGGGCGTCGCGGTCCGCCAGGTCGATTCGGGCGCCCATGGCTTTTGAAATCCAAACCAAGGATCTCGTTGATCTCGAGGGGGACGGTTGTTTCCCAAGTGCGCGCGCCAGCAGGTCTGATATCAGGCGGCCGAGAGACATGCCTTCCCGCTGCTGAATTGTCTTAAGCTCTTTTAAAATAGAATCGTCTATATTGACAGTAGTTCGCATAGTACTTTCAAGCTGCTTGACCGCGCATCAGATGTCAAGTTATTTTAAAAACTTGGTACAAGGGCCGTTTTTGGAAGGGGGATGATAATGGCCGAAAGGAAATCTCAACGGTTCGTCGGGAATTGCAGGAAAAATCAGGGCCGGACGTGGTGGGCGGCTCCCTACGAAGACGAGCCGGACTTCACAAGGCCCCACTTGGAGATACCGGAAGAAACACGTGAGAGGATGTTTTCCCGTCTTAAGCTTCTATACGGAGAAGAAGATGCCGTTAAGTGGCTTCCCGAACTGGAAAGACGGCTGAAGGTATTCAGTGCGCACAAGCCTCCGGAAGCAGAAGGCCTGGAAAAGGCGTTCAATCCGGCCAACCGTTTTACTGAACGGGACCTCATTCTGATCACGTACGGAGATCTCCTGCGTGCGAAGGGCCGGTCCCCCCTGGCCGGTCTGGCCGGTTTTCTTGAAGAGGCTGAAAAACTGAAGGGCATTATCAACACCCTCCACATCCTCCCCTTCTTCCCCTATACATCAGACAGGGGCTTTTCGGTCACGGATTTCAAGGCCGTGGACCCGAACCTCGGTTCGTGGAAAGACATTGAAAACATCGGTCAGCGATTTAAACTCCTGTTCGACGGCGTGCTGAATCATGCATCATCCAAGAGCCCTCAAATTCAGGAGATGCTGAACGGCAATTCCGATTACAGCGATTTCGCGCTTGTTTTCCGATCTCCCGATGAACTGACGCCCGAACAGCGAAAGCTCATTGTCCGGCCTCGAACCTCGGACCTTTTGACCGAATTTCAATCCATAGACGGGCCCGTATGGCTGTGGACCACCTTTTCAGCCGATCAGGTGGACCTCAATTATCAGAACCCCAAAGTTTTGATGGAGATGGTGGGGACGCTTCTTCTCTACATCCGAAAAGGGGTCGACATTATCCGTCTCGATGCGGTCACGTATCTATGGTCAGAGCCCGGTACACCCAGCGTTCACCTGGAAGAAACCCATGAGATCATTAAGCTTTTTAGAGATGTCATGGATCTGACGGCGCCGCACGTGGCCCTGCTGACCGAAACGAATGTGCCCCATGAGGAAAACATTTCCTATTTCGGCAGCGGAACGGACGAAGCCCAGATGGTTTATAATTTTGCGCTTCCGCCCATGGTCCTGCACACGTTTTACACTGAAGACGCCACGGCGCTCTCGGAGTGGGCCGCAGGCCTCGAGGCGCCGTCGGATACGACCACATTCCTCAATTTTCTCGACTCCCACGACGGAGTGGGGCTCATGGGTGTCAAGAATATCCTCCAGAAGGAAGAAATCAACCATATCATTCACAGGGCCAAAGAGCATGGGGCTTTCATATCATACAAAACGGTGGGGGAAGGGAGAGAGTCCTACGAAATCAACACCACCTGGTGGAGCGCCGTCAACATGGACAACAGTACCGAGGAGATATCATTTCAGGTCAAGCGCTATGTGGCGTCGAGGAGCATATCGCTGGTGCTCCAAGGCGTCCCGGCGATCTATTTCCACGGGCTGGTGGGGACATCCAATGATATTGATGCGGTATTGGAGACAAAAAACAAGCGGGATATCAACCGGGCGGTCATTCATGAAGCCGCGTTGATTGACAAGCTCGAAGACCCGGAATCCAAGCTTTCTCATATCAAAAACCGGCTGGTGAGAATCCTGGAGATTCGCGTCCGTTTCTGTGCATTTCACCCCAACGGTGAACAGAAGGTTATCACGGTTTCGCCACGCGTGTTCACGGTATTGAGGATATCTCCCGACACCCAACAGCACATCCTTACGATGACAAACGTGACCGGCCAAGCCGTCCGGATCGAAATATCGCTGAACGATGTGGGTGTAGAATGGAAGAATTGGTACGACCTGATTGGAAAACGAGGGTGGAGGGCAAGGGATAAGAGGTTGTCCGTGACGCTGCAGGCTTACGATGTGGTTTGGCTTATCCCTTTTGCCGAACTGGAGAGGATGATTGAATCGTAAACATTTATTCCATTTGTTGAAGATTTCGGAAAGGAGCTGTCCATGAAATCCATTGCCATTATGTTCATCTGCGCGTTTGTGGCGTTGCTGCTCGCCGATGCGGTCCATGCACAGGACCCGATGGTATACCCGGCAAAGGGCCAGAGCCAGGAGCAGATGGAGAAGGACAAATTCGAATGCTACACCTGGGGCAAAAACCAGACCGGGTTCGATCCCATGCAGGTTCCCCAGGCAACTGCGCCGCCGCCGCAACAGCAGCAACGAAGCGGCGGGGCCGTAAGGGGCGCGGCCGGAGGGGCCCTGGCCGGCGCAGCCGTCGGGAAGCTTTCCGGCGGGTCGGCCAGCAAGGGGGCCGCCTGGGGCGCGGCCGGAGGCGGACTGGTGGGCGGCATGCGGCAGAGCAGGCAGCGTCAGGCCGATCAGCAGGCCCAGCAGCAGTGGGAGCAGGAGCAGGCCGCCAACTACGCGCATCAGCGCAACGAATACAACCGGGCCTATGGGGCGTGTCTTGAAGTGCGAGGTTATACGGTTAGATGAATTTAGAATTTAGAATTTAGGATTTAGAATTTAGGATTTGAAATTTAGAATTTGGAATTTGGATTTTCGATTGAAACTGAAACAGGGTTTTTTATACGGTTTTCGAGTTTGGAAAACGCAGGAGGGTAAGATGAAGAATATGATACTGCTGGTAACAGCTTTGGTCGTCATCTGCTGGGCGCCGTTTTCAGCGACGGCCGGGGACTTCGACGGTTCGAAACCGTTGCTTTGCTGCGCGACCAAAGTTTTTGAGTGTGTGGAAGTGGAAGGGTGCCGGGAGGTAACGCCGGAGCAGGTCAATTTGCCGCGGTTCATGGATATCGATTTCACCGAAAAGGCGAT
>JAFDKD010000084.1 GCA_019307165.1 Deltaproteobacteria bacterium
TCATTTCAAATAACGCATACGGAATTCTCAATTCCACAATTTACCGCGGCGTCGCAACTCACTATCGAAGCCGGGTCCCAAATCCCAAATCCGAATACCTAAAGGACCCTCCGCAGATCCCGTGAATTCCGGGATGCTGCGGCGGTTGCCCTCCATTTGCCCTGCCGTTTTCCGTTCATTTCGAAATACCCGTATTGTGCCGTAATCAAAATATCTTGCGGTGGGTCTGAATGACGGCTTCCGGTTCCACGGGGCCGTTCAATGTCTTCAGCGGCTTTTCGCCCTGTCCGCGGGACAATCGGTACTGGACGCTTTCGGCCAATGCCTGCCAGCTGGCCTCGATGACGTTTTCCGATACGCCGATAGTGGTCCAGATATCGGAAGCGTCCCTTGATTCGATTTGCACGCGGACCTTAGCCGCCGTTGCGTCCCGGCCGTCAATGACGCGCACCTTGAAATCCACCAACCCCATTTCCTCGATCTGAGGATAGAATTTCACAAGCGCTTTTCTCAAGGCATTGTCGAGGGCGTTTACCGGTCCATCGCCCTCGGCCGCCGTGATCTCCTGATCGTCGCCCACGGAGATTTTGATGGTGGCCTGCGACGTGCTGGGTCCGGAGTGGTTTTTCTCGGTGGTTACCCTGAAGGATTCAAGGGTGAAAGACTCCTTCAGCTGGCCGGTTACTCTCTTGATCAGGAGTGCCAGCGACCCCTCGGCCGCATCGAACTGATACCCCTGATCTTCCAGACGTTTGATCTCCCTGACGATCTTCCGGCTGTCATACCCGTTGCCGCCCAGCTTGAGGTCCATTTCCCGACATTTGTAATCGATGTTGCTCTTTCCCGATAAATCCGATACCAAGACGCGCCTTCGATTTCCCACCTGCCCGGGCTCAATATGTTCGTAGGCCGGGGGCTGTTTCATGATGGCGCTGACGTGCACCCCGCCCTTGTGTGCGAACGCGCTTTTACCCACAAAAGGCCGCTGGTTCACCGGCGGCACATTGGCCACTTCGCTGACGAACCGTGACAACTCGGTCAATTGTGCGATCTTTTCAGGCGCCACACTTTCGCGGTCCATTTTCAGGGCAAGGTTCCCGATGACTGCGGTCAAATCGGCGTTGCCGCAGCGCTCTCCGTAGCCGTTGATCGTGCCCTGAACCATCCGGGCGCCGGCGCGCACCGCCACAAGGCTGTTGGCCACCGCCAGGCCGCAGTCGTTGTGTGTATGGATACCCAGGGGCAGCGGAATCCCCGGCATTACCGCTTCCATGACCTCTTCGATCTCGTAGGGCAGGCTCCCGCCGTTGGTGTCGCAGAGCACGATCATGTCGGCCCCGCCCTCCATGGCCGCGCGGGCTGTTTTCAGGGCGTAATCCGGGTCCTGCTTGTAGCCGTCGAAAAAGTGCTCCGCGTCGTAGATCACCTCCAGACCGCGTCCCTTGAGATACGATACGGTATCTTCGATAATATTCAGGTTTTCATCGAGCGATATGCCCAGGATGTCGGTCGCGTGAAGGGTCCAGCTTTTCCCGAAGATCGTCACTGTTTCGACGCCCGTCGCCAGCAACGCTTGAACGTTGCCGTCCTTTTCCGGATGAACACCACTGCGATGTGTGCTGCCGAAAGCGGTGAACCGTGCGTTTCGCAGGGGGTTTTTCTTGATCATGTCAAAAAATCGGACATCCTTGGGATTGGATCCAGGCCACCCGCCCTCTATATAATGGATGCCGAATTCATCGAGCTTTCGGGCGATCCGCAGTTTGTCTTCGGCAGAGAGGTTTACCTGTTCTCCCTGGGTCCCATCCCTGAGCGTTGTGTCGTAAAGCAAGGTCTTCGCGGGCATGTCGTTTTTCTCCAGTCAAAAAAAATCCGTTTTCAGGGGGCCTGAAAACGGATTCTGTGGTTTTGGTTCGGATTAAGCCGTTACCAGGCCCGGGCGTTTGGGGTTTGCCTCCAGCAGGAGAAGCAACAGGGACATAAGTATCCCTATTGCGGTAATAATGGCGATAATATTGGGGATGAAATGCATCATGTGCAGCAACCTTAATATTCCTTCAAATGATAATTAGCCTAATATTATTCTATATACATGTGATCATGTCAAGTTTTTTCTTGAATTCCTTGACCCTATGCCTTGTGCCCTGTGCCTTGTGCCTGCAAAGGGGCTTCCGGGTTTTCAGTGGGTAACAGGGTACGGAAAAGCCTATTAATTGAAACCGGCAACGAACACCGCTTCGCTGAGTACGCCAGAGACCGGCGCACAAGCATAGGCGGTTGTCAAAGCAATATTCACCCACTGAAAACCCGGAAGAGCCTCAAACCACCTCCACCCCACTCCACCCCAACAATACTGCCGCCTCCAAACTCCCGCATGGTCTCTGCGGCGATGGTCAGGCCTGCCTCGATGTACCCGGTGTCGATCCCGGGCACGGCATAGGCGTAATACAATACATTTGTCGTTTCATCCGAAACCCGGGTCTTTTCATCGGCGCCCTGGCAAAGGACGCACACGATGTCCGTTTCATCCCGCAGCACGATTTCACCGGCTTTCATGGTCATTTCCCTTCCGCCCATGCCGAGGCAGGTTTCCCCGGCCTCGGCCAGGTCCAGTGTCAATGCGCCGTCGAAGTGGTCAAAATCCGTGACGGCCACAAGGATGCCCGCGCACATCTCCGCCATGAAGTGGGTATCCACCATGATGTTGTAGCGGTGAAACCCGCTGTTTACGGTCCGTTTGAGGTGTTTGGGCAAGGGGCAAGGATATCCGAAGTTTTGGAAAAATCGGTCGTAGGTCTCAATCCGTTTGGTGATTTCTGCCAGTGTCTCCCGTTTCCGCATCTTTCTCAACAGCTTTCGCTTATGCTGGTCGAACCCGTAGGGGTTGAGGTGGTTCGTGCAACCGGTGATCAGGGTGAGCCCGAAGGCAACATCGGGGTATTGCGACATATAGGCAGCCGATTTGGAAAAATCCGGAAATGCGTCATTTTTTTCGGTCATAAATTCCCCCTGTATGGAATATATGGATAGCAAGGTCCGATGGGACACTGCGACCCGCCGTCAAGACGATCATTTGACACATTCGCCCGATTCGGATAACCAACAGAAAAGAGATTTGGACCTACCTTTCACCCGAGAGTCGCCATGAAAATATTACTCATCTACCCTTACTTTCTGGAAGAGCGGCTGAATGCAGAGGAAATCGCGGCCGTCCCTATCGGGCTGTATTATATCGGGGCCTTCCTGAAAGAGCGGGGCCACGACATCGAGATCCTCAACTGGCACAACGTGGACAAGGAATCGGGTCTGATCGAAAAAGCGTTGAAGCACAAACGACCCGACATGATCGGCCTTTCCGTGTTTCACGCCAACAGGTGGGGGGCCGTCGACATCGCGCGCATCGCCAAGAAACTGGACCCGAAGGTGAAGGTCGTTTTCGGCGGTCCCGGGGCCACGTTCTTATGGGAGCATTTCCTGACCCACTTCCCGGAGATCGACTTTGTTGTTCCGGGGGAGGGGGAACGCAGCTTTGCGGCACTGGTGGATGCCGTCGGGCAAGGTCATCCGGCCGCAGGCATCAAAGGCATCGCCTACCGGGCCTCGGCAAAGCCCGTCAGGACGGAAGATCCCCCACCCATTGAAAATCCCGATGAGCTTCCGGACCCCGCCCGTTACTTCACATTTGAACATGTCGCCTCGTCCCGGGGATGTCCCTGGAACTGCACCTTTTGCGGATCGCCCCGATTCTGGGGGCGAAAGGTGAGATTCCATTCCCCGGCCTATTTTGTCGACCAGCTGGAACGGCTTTACCGCAAAGGTGTGACATTTTTTTTCTTCTCGGACGATACCTTCGCCCTGAAGGAGGCGCGGGTTATCGAAATCTGCCGGCGGATCATTGAAAAAGGCCTTAACATCACGTGGGTGGCCATTTCGCGCGTGGAAAACGTGAGTGAAGATATGTTTTATTGGATGCGCAAGGCCGGCTGTATCCAGATCAGTTACGGCATCGAGAGCGGTTCGGAAGAAATCAGGGCCCTGCTCAATAAGAATCTCGATGCGCGTCAGATTCGACGGGCCTTTGCCTTGACCCAGCGATACGGCATTCTCGCCCGCGCCTACTTCATATACGGCTGTCCCCGGGAAACCGATGAAACCATCCGGGAAACCCTTGACCTGATCGGGGAAATCAGGCCGTTGAGCATCATTTTTTATATTCTCGATATCTTTCCGGGCACCGCGCTGTACCGCGAATTTCAGGAAAGAACCGGGGCGAGCGACGACATCTGGTTGAAAAAGATGGAGGACATCATGTACTGGGAAACCGATCCCGACCTGTCCCGGGAGCAGGTATTGGCATTCGGGGAAAAGCTGCGCGCCGGGTTCTACGAAAACCTGCCGCGATTCGCCGAAGCGCTCGACCTGGTGGGCAGGGTTGATCTCTACCCCCACCACGCCGATTTCCTCTCACGGCTGGCCATGACCTTCACCCATGGAGACTACGCAGGCATCGATGCCATTCCCGACAAAGCGAAAACCGCGTCAGCCCTCCACAAGCATGCCCTGCGATACCACCCGGAGCACCGGGCCTTCATGGGATTCGGCATACTCATGCAGCAGGCGGGCGATTACGAGGGTTCGGTCGGTGTGCTCCTTGACGGCATTCGGGCACATCCCCGTAGTGAGGCGCTCCATATCTGCCTGGCGATCAGTTTGATGAACCTGGGCCGGTACCGGGAGGCGCTGGATCACCTGATGCGCTTTCCCCGATCGGCCCAGGCCGCCGGGCTCAAGGAAACATGCCACAGGGCCCTGAACGCCGCGGGAACTCCGACTGCCACCGAATAAAAACGTGGAAGTTTAGGGTCGGGCGGGCGGAATTAGAAGCCGCCCATGAAGTGTTGATCCCAGAATTCCTTCTCCTTCTCCCGCCAGTCCGTGCCGCCGAATTTCTTGTCGTAGAAACCGCTCAATCGGTCTAACCACTTCTGCCACACGTTTTTGTCTTTTTCCTTGGCCTCAAGTATGTCGGCGACAAAATCGCCGATATGCTCCATTTCGTCTTTGGGAGCGTAATAGGAGGCCCCCATTTCCACCGATTTTTTAAGGTCCTCTTCCGACAGGGCATGGGCCGTGAGCATGAGTCCGGGCACGCCTTTGCTTTTCGCGATCTCGAGCAATTCGTAACCCCGGACCCCCATGATGTCCAGGACGGCCACGTCATAATAGTTGTTTTCGAGCATCTTTTTGCCCTCTTCAAATGACGAGGCAGTATCGAGTTTGCACACGTCCAGCAGTTCGATCAGCGTGTCCAGAACGTCCTTCTCATCATCCACGATCAACAGCCGCTTTCCCCTTATGATGTCTTCCGTCTTCGCTTCGCTCATTCGTCCGACTCCTTTCTGAGATAAATCGAAAATCGGCTCCCTAAGGCGCCTTGGGGGACACTTTTTGTTCCATATTATAGTACACCCTCCAAGGAATTCCCACCTAATTCCCATCTGCGGCCCGGGGATTGTCCCCGGGCCGCAGATGGGAATTAGACGAAAAGGATTATCACCGCCGAAAGAGACAGGAAAGAGAAGAGGGTGCTGAACAACACCGCTGCCGCGCCCAGGTCCACGTCGCTGCCCAGCTGGGATGACAGCACGTAGATGGCGGCGGAAGTAGGCAGGGCGAAATAGATCATGCCCACCTTAAAGGAAAGGTCGGTCACGCCAAAGGCCTTCAGGAAGCCGTAGCCCACCACCGGAAGGACCACCAGCTTGATCACGGTCGCTGCCGCCGTGTAGTTTAGATGCCTCCCGATCTTGGAAAAATCCAGGGACCCGCCGATGGAGATCAGGGCCAGGGGCAGGGCGAGAAGGGAGAACATCCGGAAGGTGTTGTCCACGAACGTCGGGAAAGGAAGGTTCAGGCGGGCATACCCGATGCCCGCAAGGCATGCGAGAATGAGGGGGTTTGAAAAAACGCTTTTGACAAAATAGCCCGTTCGGTTGGCCATGGCCCGGGGTTCGTCGGAATGCCAGATCAGGGTGGATACCGCCAGAAGGTTGATGAAGGGAATGGCAAACCCGATCATGACTCCCAGATCCCGTACTCCCGTGTCACCCAGGGTATTCAGGACGATGGCCACCCCCACGTAGGAGTTGAAGCGGTAGGAGGCTTGTGAAAAGGACCCCACGGCCCTGCGGGGCATGCGCACGGTTTTGAGGTAGGCAAGGCTGAACGCATAGACGGTCGCGATGGCCGATATCACGGCCAGGCACAGCCGCCAGTCAATGGCCCTGCCCATAGTCGGTGCGCCGATTTTCCAGAAAAGCATGATCGGGAAGAAGATGAAATAGATGAGCGTGTCCGAGGTCCTCAGAAATCCCCCGCTCACCATGTTGAACCGCCGAAGCGCGGCCCCCAGGACCATGAGCGCGAATACGGGAAAGAGGCTGTTTAGGATGATGGACATGGATTACCGGCACCCGGTTGACATCTTGTTGATGTGTATCTTCTTTATCATCGTCTCTCCAATACACCCATCACCTTGGAAAATCATCCCAGCACCTCCAGTTCTTCCAAGAGAAATTCGCTCCAATTGATGACGGTAATGTTTTCTTGTAATTGCCTTCTTCTTTGCCCAATGCCCAAAACATACGCCGGGACCCCCGGATTATCCGCCAGGAAGCTCCTCAACCCCATGAGCGTTTCCCGTGCAATGTGTTGTGACGATTTGATTTCCAAGGCGCAATTGATTCGATTTCCCGTGCATAGCAGCACATCCACTTCAGCACCGTGATTTGTGCGCCAATAGTAAGGCTGCAGATTCAGCCTTTTATATTCAATGGTTGCCATGAGTTGGCAGATGACAAATTGTTCAAAACGTCTGCCAAAAACTCTCGGGTTCAGTTGATCCGACAATGTATGGGTGAGTGCATTTGTTACGCCGGTGTCAAAGAAATAGTAACGCGGATGTGAAACCAGCCTCCGTCGTTCGCTTTTACCCCAGGCGGAAAGTTTAAAAGCCAGGAATGTATCCTCGAGAATCTGATAATATTGTTGAACCGTTTTTGCCGATATGGAACATTCCCTAGCTATGTTATTCAGATTGACCGTCTCCCCATCATTTGCAGCGGCAATGTCCAGAAATTGTGCAAAGGGTCCGATGTTGCGGACCAATCCCTCTGCTGCAACTTCTTCCTTAAGATAGGTTTCCGTGTACGCCCTTAGAAATTCTCCGGGGTCTTCTTCGCGGGATCCCCATAACACGGGGAGCGTGCCCAAACGAAGGGCTTTGTCCAGATCGAATCGATTTCCGATTTCAGTAAACGTTAACGGAAACAGGCGGTAGGTATATGCCCTGCCTGCCAGGAGATTTGCGCCCCCTCTCCGCAATTTCCGGGCACTGGAACCTGTCAAAATAAACCATATTCCTCCGGTCTCGATCAACTCATGAACTTCATCCAACAGATCGGGAATTTTCTGAATTTCATCAATAATGCACAGCGGATTGTCATATCGCCTGAGGTGGGCCAGGATCTCTTCGCGCAGTCTTCCCGGTTTTTTGGCGTAATTCAGAAAATTTCTTTGGGGCAGCAGGTCGAGGTAAAGGTCTTTGTCGGTAATCAGCGATTTGACAAAGGTGCTTTTTCCGGTCTGGCGTGGCCCGAAAAGGAAGTAACTTTTTGATTTGGATGGAATTATTTCTCTTTTGAACATAGCTCCAAAAATGTACGGTATTTTTGGAGCTATGTCAAGTTTTAACTCCAAAGCCAAGGCAGTCCATATTGAACGTCTTGGCAAATGGCAGTTGCCTTCATCGAAGCCCGCCTTCATTTTTTATTGACTTACAGTATTGTCTACACTATAAATTTTCATGTAAGTCCGACTTGCACCGGCTTTATTCACCTTCAGACTGAGGAGGCCCCTCATGAAACTGACCCCCAAGCAAAAAAAATTTTTGGCGTATATCTCCCAATACGCGGCGGAATGGGGCAGGTCCCCCAGCTTCGACGAAATCCGCGCCCACTTCGGGTTCACCTCCTACAACACGGTCACCACCTATCTCAAGATCCTGGAGCGGAAAGGGTATGTCCGGCGCCCCAGCGAAAAAAACCAAAAACGCGCCATCGAGGTCATCAGCCCCGTGGAGACCCGGCGGTTCGAGTTTCCGCTTCTGGGTAAGGTGGCCGCCGGAAAACCCATCGAGGCGGTGGAGGACGTGAACGCCGTGGAAGTCCCCCCTTCCATGACGGCGAATGGGGACCACTTCGTGCTTCAGGTCAAAGGGGATTCCATGCGGGACGACGGCATCCTGGACGGGGATTTCATTGTGGTCCGCAGGCAGCCTTCCGCCGAAAACGGCGAAACCGTGGTGGCCCTGATCGACAATGAGGCCACGGTCAAAAAGTACTACACGCACGGGGACCACGTGGAACTCCGCCCCGCCCACACGGGCATGGCCCCCCTCCGCGTCCGGCAAGGGGCCTTCCGGATACAGGGAAAGGTGGTGGGGGTGATGAGATATTATAAATAGGGCGCAGGACGGAGATCAGAGGTCGGAGGTCGGAATACAGGTTTCAGGTGTCAGGTTTCAGCATGGCCTCCGGCCGCAGGGGGTGGCCGGCCTGATCGAAAAGGAAACGTCACGAAACCGCGTCATTCGTGCTCGTGCGCGTAATTGTAATCGATTTCAATCAATTGCGCACACAAATCGCTGTAGGGCGGGATTTCACATCCCGCCTATGAGACAGGCAAGGAACAACCAATCTGCGGCGGCATATAAAATGCCGCCCTACATAACAACGATTACGAGCACCGCTTCGCTGAGCACGAGCACGCCGGAAAACAGCGCACAAGCATGAGCGGTTGCTGACTGCACATTTTTTCCAGACACCTGTCGAAGATCCCTGACACCTGCTTGCCGCGGCGTAGCTGCGAAGCAGCGAAGACGGGACAGCTAATATCGCTCCACACTGGGGAATAAAGGACTCGATTGAACCAGGGAATTCTTGCAAGATGTCATGAGCCGCCAAATCATCCACATCCACATCTCGTCCTTCGCCATCGCCGTGGAGCGCCTCATCCGGCCCGAACTGAGGGACCGGCCGGTGGCATTGGCGCCGCCCCGGTCCGAGCGGGCCCTGGTACTCTCCGCGTCTCCCGAGGCTCGAAAAGAAGGCGTGTTCAAGGGCATGCCCCTGTGGAAGGCCAGGAAGCGGTGTCCGGCCCTGACGGTGCTGCCGCCCAACCCCACGGTCACGGAAAAGGCCTGCCGGGCACTGGGAGACGTGGCCGCCCGGTACACGCCCCTGTGGGAAGCCCCCCGGCCCGGCAGGATATACCTGGACGTCACGGGGACCGAGCGCCTCTGGGGCAGGGCCAGGGACGCGGCTCGGCTGCTTCGCCGGGACGTCAAAGACTGCCTGCCCCTGTCCCCGACCGTAGGCGTTGCCTGCAATAAGATGGTCTCCAGCATCGCATCCCGGGTCCTGCCCGGCGGAGGGATACTGGACGTGGAACACGGCCGGGAAGCCCCTTTCATGGCCCCCCTGAGGGTCGGCATGGTCCCCGGCATCGGACATGTCCGACGGAAGGTCCTTTTGGAGGAACTTAATATTTTCCGGGTGCGCCAACTGGCCCTCCTGGATATGGGCAGCATGAAGCTGGTCTTCGGCGGCGAGGCCCTGGTCATCCACCAGAGGGCCCTGGGCATCGACCCCACGCCGGTCTGCCCGGCCCTGGCCAAACCCGTTGTGGGCGACGAAATCGTGTTCCCGGAGGATGAAAACGACGACGGAAAACTCCTGGCGGCCCTCTACGGCCTGGTGGAGCGTTGCGCCCACCGCTTGAGGACCCGCAACCTCTTTCCCCGGAAGGCGGACCTGCTGGTCCGCTACGCCGACCAGATGGAGACCCGGCGCCGGGTGAATCTGCCCCGGTTGAGCTTCTGGGACGCCGATCTCTACGGCCCTCTCGAAACCCTGTTTTTCAAGGCCTGCACCCGTCGGGTCCGGGTCCGGTTCATGCGGGTCCGATTTTGGGATTTCACCCGTCCCAGCGGCCAGCTTTCCCTGTTCCACGCCCCCTCACCCGCCCGGGAAAAGCAGGTTCGGGCCGTGCAGGCCATGGACCGCATCCGGCGGCGCTACGGGGAAGAAAGCATTCGGTACGGCAAAGCGGCATAGATTCACCACAGAGGACACAGAGAACCACTCGCATATTTTGCTTTTCGCTGGGAGGGCGAAAAGCAAAATCCGCTCACCCTGCGGGTAGGGGGTTGTGCAAAGCGGATTGTCATCATTCAAAATGCCGCCTCATTACGGATGGAGGATACAAAAAATGGACATCAATCAACTTACAGGTCAAGTCATCGGAGCCGCTATCGAGGTTCACAAAGCCCTTGGTCCGGGTCTTCTGGAATCAGCATATGAAGAGTGCCTCTGCCGTGAACTTGACCTGAGGCGAATCCATTACAAAAGACAACAGGATCTTCCGATTGAATATAAGGGCGTTAAGCTGGACTGCGGTTACCGGTTGGACCTTATGGTAGAGAATCTCGTCATTCTCGAACTGAAGTCTGTTGAGCGTTTGGAACCCATCCATGATGCGCAACTCTTGACCTACTTGAAACTGACCGGTTTCAAAATAGGTCTTCTGATCAATTTTCATGTTCCCGTCCTGAGAGAGGGAATTAAACGACTTGCTCTGTAAACAATTGAAAGACACTGTTTTTGCCTGTCGGTATCTCCCGACAGGCAAAAAACTCTGTGTCCTCTGTGCCTCTGTGGTGAAAACCAATGGATTTCATTCACCTAAACGTCCATTCTCACTACTCCAGGGGCTGGGGCATCCCCA
>JAFDKD010000085.1 GCA_019307165.1 Deltaproteobacteria bacterium
CGGGCATCCGCCAACGTCTTGTCAAGCGCCCCGGAGGCAAATAGTTCGCTCTCGGGGTACCAGACATCAAAATCCACTCGGAACCGTCCCAGGTCCGATTTGATCTCCGCCAGCATTTTTTCCTTGCCCATTCGGGCGCACGTTTCCACGGCATCCCTTTCGGGCAGGGTATCAAGCGCGGTTTCCTCGGAGAGCGACTCGGCCAGGTCGGCGATGTAATCGCCACGGTATCCTTGTTCCGGAAATTCGTATTCCGGGTTGGCGGCCTGCATGAACCGGGCGTAAACGGACTCGCCCAGCAGTTGGATTTGCCGGCCCGCGTCGTTGATATAGAATTCGCGGATAACGTCGAATCCGCAAAAAGAAAGTATTCGACAGAGTGTGTCTCCTACCGCGGCTCCCCTGCCGTGCCCGAGATGCAGCGGGCCGGTGGGGTTGGCACTGACAAATTCCACCAGGACTTTTTTTCCATTCCCCCGTTCGCTTCCACCGTAGTCCTTGCCCTGTGCGACGATATCGGACAGGACCCCATGCCATTGTTCGGGGCTGATCCAGAAATTGACGAACCCAGGCGGGGCAGCCTCCACCCTGGAGAGAAAATTGCCGCTTCGATCGATATGCTCGGCGATGATGTTTGCGATTTCCATCGGCGCCCGCCGCTGTCCCTTTGCCATGGCCAAGGGCAGGTTGGTGGCGAAATGTCCGTGATCCGCCCTGTTCGGCGTTTCTATGACATGGTCCGGAACGGGCATTTCCTTCAGAAGCCCCTCCCCCATGCAGGATCGTACGGTGGATTCAAGTATGTCATCCAGCCTGCGTATCATGAAACATATTCCTTTTCGTTCCGATGACCAATGGCGCAGAAGACCTCATAGGATATGGTCCCGGTCCACGCGGCCATGTCGTCACCCGTAATGCGTTCGCGTCCCTGAGCGCCGAGGAAGACCGCTTCATCCCCCGGGGAAATTTGAGGATGCCCGGTAATATCACACACCGTCAGGTTCATACAGACCTTTCCGGCGATAGGGGCGCGCTTTCCTTTGATGAGAACCTGCCCCCGGTTGGACATGTTCCTGGAAAGACCGTTCTCGTATCCCGCGGAAAGCACCGCCATGCGGCGGGTCCCCTCGACGCGGTACGTTCTCCCGTAACTGACGGGGGTCCCGTGGGGCAGATCGCGAACCTGAAGAACACGACCTCTGAAATGCATCGCCGGCCTGAGTTCGACGGGGCTCTCAAACTCCGGTGAGGGGAGACCGCCGTAGAGCATGATCCCGGGTCGGACCATCTGGAAATGGGCGTCCTTATGGGCCATGATGCCGGCGCTGTTGGCAAGGCTGTTCAAGGAAAGCCTTGCGCCCTTGGACCGCACCGTTTCGACCGCGGCATTAAAGTGGCGTATCTGGCCTGCGGTAAATGCCTTTTCCTCCTCATCTGCCGACGATAGATGGGATAAGAGGGCTTCGATCCGCAGACCTTTCAGAGCCATGATCCTTTCGGAGAAAAGGCCGATGTCCTCACAAGAAATCCCGAGCCTTCCCATGCCGGTATCCACTTTAAGGTGTACGGCCGTTTTTCTGCCCGCCCGACGGCTCTCTTCATGCAGGAGTTCGGCGGCGCGCAGATCATATATCACGGGGGTGAGGCCCAGTTCGACCACACGTTGACATTCTTCCCGGGTCCTGACGCCGCCGAGAAGTATCACCGGTGTGGCAATTCCCCGGTTTTTCAGCCTGATCGCCTCGTTGAGAAAGGAAACCCCGAAAAAGTGGACCATTTCGGATTCAAGGGCCCGCGCTACGGCCTCAAGGCCGTGCCCGTACGCGTCCGCCTTTACCACGGCCATGATTTTTACATGGTCCCCGATGAGGCGTCGAACCTGCCGGAGATTGTGAACGAGCGCGGAGAGGTCTATGGTTATCCCGTTGGGGTCTTTCATGGTTTTCGTTTATTCCATTTCTGACTGGAAACTAACTGATCTTTCTCTATATATCAACTCCCTGATTCACCGCCTAAAAAGAAACACCTCGTTGTGCTTGATAAAACAAGCATATAGAATGGTTTTGCAAAAGAGGAACCATCATCAACGAAGTGAGTTAACATGATGACACAAGGTGAACTTCCTTTCAAGCTAATTTGGGCTCGGTTTTTTCATGGGGTGGATCAGGGGCCGGTTGACTTGGCGTTGGGTTGAGACTACAATGCCCGAGACTTTCGGGAAAAGAGCCCCAACCCTGCGGAATGGGCTGTGCGCTCTATTTTTTTGCGCGAGGACCTGATAACCATGAAAACGCTCTTATGTCTGCTGGGCATGGTGCTCATCGTGGAAGGCATTCCCTATTTTGCGTTTCCGGACAAGATGAAGAAATGGATGGCGTTGATTCAAGAGACAAGCGACAGGCAGTTAAGGGTCATGGGCCTGGCGGCCATGGGCATCGGGCTCATCGTCGTCTATCTTTTCAAGGCATGAAATTATTTGACTTCAAATCGGGTTCTTGTTAATCTTATCGTTTTATGTGTATCGATGTTTCATATAGCGGACTATTTCTACGAATTGCCGCCGGGACTGATCGCCCAGACCCCGGCTCACAGGCGGGATGCGTCCCGTCTATTGGTGGTGAAAAGACAAGAGGGCGCATTTTCCGAGGGCCGTTTTTTTGAGCTTCCACGGTTTTTGAGGCCCGGCGATCTCCTGGTGGTCAACAACACCAGGGTTATTCCCGCGCGGCTCCATGGCCGAAAGGAAAGCGGCGGACGGGTGGAACTGCTCGTCCTCGATCATCCGGGGTCATCCGAAGAGAGCGGAATGACGCGGATATGCCTGATGAAGTCTTCAAAAAGTCCCCGAATCGGGAGCATTTTGGCTTTCGGGTCGGGCGTTTCAGGCGAAATACGGGAAATCCTGGAAGACGGTCGGGTAAAAATTGCGTTTTCAGGCGAAAAGCAACTGGATGACCTCCTGGAGGAAGAGGGATGCATGCCTCTCCCTCCTTATATTCGGAGGAAGGCCGGAGACGGGCATTCGGCGCAGGATCGTGAGCGATATCAGACCGTATACTCGAAAACAGGCGGGGCGGTGGCCGCGCCTACAGCGGGACTCCATTTTACAAATGAACTGATCGGGGCGTTGAATCGTGAGGGGGTCGGGTTGACCGCCCTGACACTTCATGTGGGATATGGCACCTTTCGGCCGGTTCGGGCGGCGGACATACGGGAACACCGGGTGGGCGTCGAATTTTTTCGGATCGGGGAAGAGGCTGCCGAGGCAATATCGAAGGCAAAGGATGAGGGCGGAAGGATTGTCGCCGTGGGAACCACCGTGGTCAGGGCCCTGGAAACGGCGGTTCGGGCGGACGGTCGCATGAGGGCGACCGAGGGAAAGACGGAGCTGATGATTGTCCCGGGCTTTCGCTTCAGGGCGGTTGACGCGCTCATCACCAACTTCCATCTGCCCCGGAGTTCGCTTCTGTTTCTGGTATGCGCTTTCGCGGGTCGGCAGAGGATACTGGACGCCTACAGATTTGCCGTATCGAGAAAATACCGGTTTTACAGCTACGGCGACGCCATGCTCATTGCGTAATGCCGAGGCGTCCCCCGGGGGCCGCCTGAAACCGGGCGCCGGGGCCCGGGTCGCGTGGAACGAGAAAGCCTTGGAATTCATCGTGCACCATGAAACACGGGACCATCGGGCCCGGTCCGGGGAGATACGCACCACGCACGGCAGTTTCGAGACCCCGGCTTTCATGCCCGTGGGGACCCAGGGGTCCGTAAAGGCCGTCTCTTCGGAGGAATTGACGGCCCTTGGTGCAAAGATTATCCTGGCCAACACCTATCATCTCTATTTGCGGCCGGGACACGAGATCGTCCGGCGTTTGGGGGGGCTCCACAGGTTCATGAACTGGGACTCGTCGATCCTGACGGACAGCGGCGGGTTTCAGGTTTACAGCCTGACCCGGTTGCGGACCATCTCGGAAGAGGGCGTGACGTTTCGGTCGCATCTCGACGGATCGAAGCATTTCATCGGCCCTGCCGAGGCCATGGAGATTCAGGAGGCATTGGGCGCCGACATCATGATGGTTTTTGATGAATGCGCCCCCTACCCTTGTGAGTACGAATATGTTAAACAATCGGTCAGGCTGACGCAGCTTTGGGCCGAAAAGTGCAGGGAAATGAAAGGGCAAGGCCCGCAAGCCCTTTTCGGTATTGTGCAGGGGGGCATGTACCCCGATTTGCGGGAGCGGAGCGCGCGCGGCCTGGTGGATCTCGAATTCGACGGATACGCCCTGGGGGGGCTTTCCGTGGGCGAAGATCGGGAAACGCGTCGCCGGGTTGTCCGCGAAACCGTACCGTATCTTCCGAAAGATAGGCCCGTTTACCTGATGGGCGTGGGCACGCCCGAAGATATCGTGGATGCCGTCATGCTGGGCGTTGATATGTTCGACTGTGTCATGCCCACCAGAAATGCCAGGAACGGGACGCTTTTTACAAGGAGCGGAAAACTCAATATCAAGAATGCCCGTTACGCGGATGAAGATCGACCCATAGATGGAAAATGCCGGTGTTATACCTGCCTGCACTATTCGCGGGCGTACCTGCGTCATCTCTATATGGCCCGGGAACTGCTGGCATACCGATTGAATACCATCCATAATCTTCATTACTATGAATGGCTTATGGGGCGAATCAGGCAGGCGGTGCGGGAAGACCGGTTTGAGGCATTCGCGCGGGCGTTCTATGAAGAGCGGTCTCAGAAAACGACTGAAGGCCCCAAAGCTTCATAAACCGGCATAATTTAAGTCCATATTTCTCAGACGAAGAGGAGGTTTTGGAATGAACTTTTTGGCATATGCAATGGGCGGCGCAGGAGGCGCCGGAGGAGAGGGAGGCGGTTTTGGCGCGTTTGTTCCCCTGATTCTCATGTTCGCCATTTTTTATTTTCTGCTCATAAGGCCCCAGCAGAAAAAGGCGAAACTACACAAGCAGCTTCTGTCCGACCTGAAGAAAGGCGATCGGGTGGTCAGCACCGGCGGACTTCACGGGGTAATTACAGGATTGACGGATGAGGTGGTAACCGTTGAAATCGCACCGAAAATCAGGGTGAAGATTTCCCGCGGCTCCGTCGCCGGCACCCTGGGTAAGAGCGGATAGGGAATCGCCCGCGCCCTCAGGGGCGTGGATCGCACGGGTTTCCCATGCCGGCGGGCGTCGGAATGCCTCGCCGTTTAAGGAAGTATGAGGGGCAGCAATGGGTTGTGTTGTCTTATTTAAATAGCGTGACGGAGTAACCAGTGTCCAAGAGCTTGATGTGGCGAATAGCCATTGTAGGATGTGTCGTCTTCCTGGGGTTTGTCTATTTGACCCCAACACTTACCAGTGAACTGCCGCCGTGGTGGTCGAGTGTTCTTCCCAAGGAAAAGATCCGATTGGGTCTGGACCTCCAGGGGGGCATGCATCTGGTTTTGGAAGTCCAAACCATGAAAGCGGTGGAGAGTCATCTGGAACGGGTGGTGGAAGAGCTTAAACTCGACCTGCGAAAGAACAAAATACGTTATCTGGATTTGAAGCGCGGGGGAGGGGACCAGGTCCTCATGACCCTGATGCGGTCCGAGGACAAAGACCGTTTCCAAGACATTGTCTCTTCCAACTATCCCGATTTCGAAGCAGAGGCCTCACTGAGCGGGACGGATCGGGTAACGTTCGTCCTCCGATTGTATCCCAAGGCCGCGGATCGTATAAAGAAAATGGCCACGGAGCAGGCCCTGGAGACCATCCGGAACCGCATTGACCAGTTCGGCGTCAGCGAACCCGATATTCGCCCTCAGGGGGATGACAGGCTTCTGGTCCAACTCCCCGGGATCAAGGACCCGAAAAGGGCCGTCGAGTTGATCGGAAGGACCGCGCTTCTGGAATTCAAGCTGGTGGACGAGGAGCACAGCGTGGATGAGGCGCTTAAAGGAAACGTCCCTCCTGGGTCCGAAATTCTTTACAAGGTGAGCAGGGACCCGAAAGCCGGAAGCCGGGCAAAGATTCCCTTCCTCCTGAAAAAGCGGGTCCTGCTTACGGGGGAGTACCTGACCGATGCCCGCGTCCAGATCGACAGCCGCTACAACGAGCCCTATGTGTCCATCTCATTCGATGCCAGAGGGGCAAGGCTGTTCGAACAGATTACCGGACAGAATATCAAAAAACGTCTTGCCATCGTTCTTGACGACAAGGTCAATTCCGCGCCTGTTATTCAGGACAGGATATCGGGCGGCAGGGCCCAGATAACAGGCCGTTTCTCCATGGAGGAAGCCAGGGACCTGGCCATCGTATTGAGGGCCGGCGCCCTTCCCGCGCCGGTCAAGATCCTGGAAGAACGGACGGTGGGGCCTTCTCTCGGAAAGGACTCCATCGACAAAGGGGTCAAGTCGATGCTTATCGGCGGCCTGCTCGTGGTGGCATTCATGGTCATTTATTACGGCCTGTCGGGATTGGTGGCCGACCTGGCCCTGGCGTTGAACATCCTTTTCATATCGGCCGGGCTGGCGTTTTTCGGCGCAACGCTGACATTGCCGGGGATCGCCGGTATCATTTTGACCATCGGTATGGCGGTCGATGCCAATGTGCTTATTTTCGAGCGCATACGGGAAGAGTTGCGCCTGGGGAAGCCGGCGCGGGCCTCCGTGGAAGGGGGGTACGCAAAGGCCCTTGTTACCATTCTGGATGCCAATGTGACCACGCTTATCGTTGCGCTGGTCCTGTTTCAATTCGGTACGGGCCCGGTCCGGGGGTTTGCCGTGACCCTGTGCATCGGGATCCTGGCCAGTTTGTTCACGGCGATTTTTGTCACGCGAATCGTTTTTGACTACTTCTATGTGCAGAGGCGAATGAAAAAACTCTACATTTAATAATAAATGGCTTGCCGGAGCGGTCCCGCCCATGCGGATGGGCGCGACCATATGAACATCAGTCAGCGGAGCAGCTAGATGGAATTTATCAAACCGGGAATCAACCTCGATTTCGTCGGAAAGCGCAAATTGGCTTTTGGACTTTCTGTTTGCATGATCGTGCTCACCATTTTTCTCGTGATATGGCGTGGCGGACCCAACCTGGGCGTGGATTTTTCCGGCGGGGTGCTCGTTCAAGTGAAAATGGACAGGGCGGTGCCGCTTCCCCAGATGCGAGCGGCGCTGGAAGTGGTCCAGCTGCAGGACAGCATTATTCAGGAGTTCGGGGAGGAAGGACAGTTCGAATATCTCATTCGGGTCAGAAATGTGGACATCGAACTGACCGGACTGGGGGACAAGGTCAAGGAGGCGCTTTCAGACGAATTCGGCGAGGGCGTCGAAATGCGCAGGGTGGAAATGGTGGGACCCAAGGTGGGGAAAGACTTGAGACAGAAGGCCCTGTTCGCCATTTTCTATGCGATTCTTTTCATTGCCATCTACATCTCGGGACGATTTGAATTGAAATGGCTGATGAGCATTGTGATGGCCCTGTCCCTGGCCCTGGTCGTATACGGGGCCACCAGCATCGGCATGAGCGTCACCTGGCTTATTCTGATGGCTTTGGCCGTTACCATCGCCCTGTGCTGGTTTTTGAAATTGAAGTATGCGCTGGGGGCCATTATCGCGCTGATCCACGATGTAACCATTACCATCGGGGCGTTTGCGCTCACGGACAGGGAAATATCCTTGTCGATCATCGCCGCCTTTTTGACCATCGTGGGCTATTCCCTGAACGATACAATCATTGTCTTCGACCGTATACGTGAAAACCTCAGGCGATTTCGAAGGCGTCCGTTTGAAGAGGTGATGAATAAAAGCATCAACGAGACATTGAGCCGGACGCTGCTGACATCCACCACCACCCTGGCTGTTGTCCTGATCCTTTTCATAGTCGGCGGCGGCGTTATCCATGATTTTGCCTTTGCCATGCTTGTAGGGATCGTCGTGGGCACGTATTCGTCCATATTTGTGGCAAGTCCCGTTCTTCTGATTTGGGAGGGCGGATTTTCCGGGGCGGCGGGAAAAAATGCTGTCGCGAAAACCTGAGGCCCGTTTTACGGCCCCGCTTATGGCGCCCTTTTTGATTCCTTGTAGAAACCCACGCCCTACCCCGCATAGCGGGATCTTTGATACGCGTGGTCATATCTTGTTTCGTCTGCATAACTTGGTCCTCTGGGCCAGGTCAGAGTTTTTTGGCTATGCCAATGTTGAAATAAGGTGTCAGTGTTCAGGTGTCAGTATGAATAATAGGCCTCGATGCCGCTATGTGTTGCTGTTGGGATTGCCCCCACTTGATTTACCAGCATTTGTTTAGAACAAATCCTTTCCTGACACCTGACACCTAATGGGTGCATTATTTACAGGAGCCGGTAATTGCAGTGCCCCTTACGGGGGCTGCCTCAAAGCCGAGTCCTATGGGCCCGGATCTTAACTGGCTATGCCATTGAGCCGTTTGGGCAGAGGCTCGCCTCAATGCCCCGCCTGCGGCGGCCATTAGCTAGTGCCCATCCATTAATGAAATAGGGGCACTGGCAAGTTTCCAATTCAGAAATGAGCAATTTTTTACAAGTTCTAGGAAATCAAGGGGTTGGGCGGAGGCGTACGATA
>JAFDKD010000633.1 GCA_019307165.1 Deltaproteobacteria bacterium
ACTGGTGCTTGCTGCTTGGATCTGGCCTTTTCCTTTATCGAATGTGAGCTTCCGCTTTCATGACACTTGTTTTTCAATTGCCTATCTCCAATCGATTATCCCTCGCGCCCTGCACCATGCGCCCTGCCCCATGCGCCGGTGTGCATATTGAACACGTTGATTTACCGACATACATCTGAGGAAAGAAAGAGAAGATTCCAGGAGAAAAACCCATGGACTTTCAACTCACCGAAGAAAACCGAATTTTTCAAGATGCCATTCGAGATTTCGTAGTGAACGAAATCGCCCCGCTCGTGGACGAAGCGGAGGAGACGGGCGTATTTCCAAAACAGCTGTTTCGAAAAATGGGCAAGCAGGGGTTCCTTTGCCCCCGCTACCCGGTAGAGCTGGGAGGGGGAGGCGGCGACAAGATCACCGAATGCATCATGGTGGAGGAGCTGAACCGCGTGTGTCCCGGCATTGCCGCGGCCCTGATGGCCCAGAGCGGTCTGGCCACCCAACCCATTTACCGCTATGGGTCCGAGGAACTGAAAAAGGAATTTCTCATGCCCGCCCTGAGCGGAGAAAAAATCGGCGCCTTCGGCCTGACCGAACCCGATGTGGGCTCGGATGCCGCTTCCATTCGAACGCGCGCCGTGCGCGACGGCGACCATTACGTGATCAACGGCACCAAGATGTTCATCACCAACGGCCCCATCTGCGACTACGTGGTGGTCGCCGCATACACCGACCCGAGCAAGCGGGGGGTCGGCATTAACCTCTTCGTGGTGGAGAAGGGAACGCCCGGTTTTACGGTTTCCAGAAAACTGGACAAGGTGGGCAACAAATCGGCCGAGACGGGCGAACTGGTCTTTGAGGACTGCAGGGTGCCCGCCGACCGGATGATCGGCGGCAAGGAAGGCGGCGGGTTCGATCAGCTGGCCGACGCGCTCATCTCCGGAAGAATCACTTACGGCGCCCGCTGCGTGGGCACGGCCCAGGCCGCATATGACCTGACCGCCCAGTACGCCAAGGAGCGAATCCAGTTCGGCAAACCCATCGTGAAGTTTCAGAATACGAGGTTCAAACTGGCGGAGATCGCCACCCACGTGGACGTGATGCGGACCTATACCTATCGAACGGCCTGGCTGTACGACCAGGGCAAGAACGTGCGCAAGGAGGCGGCCATGGTCAAGCTGTTCACGGCGGAAATCCTCCAGACCATCCTGAGCCAGAGCATGCAGATCCACGGCGGTTACGGATACATGATGGAATATCCCATCCAGCGGTTCTGGCGGGACGGCCGGCTTTACACGATAACCGAGGGCACGTCCGAGATTCAGCGGATGATCATTGCCAAGGAACTGGGGCTGTAAACCATGGACTCAGGGCGCATGGGATAAGGGGCACCCGGCTCCAAGGCCGCCCCACAACCAATTCCCCTCCCCCCGGATCAAGTCCGGGGCAGGCTCTTGTGGGAGGGGCTGGGGGAGGGGGATTAGATAAATGGATGAAATCCTCATTCATTTGCTCACCCCCACCCAGCCTCCCCCATCCAGGGGGAGGAGTTTTTCTAGGATTTCGGAGGTTGTCGGACAACATCCTAGAGGGGATTGCATTGAGGCATACCCGGACAGCATAACCCGTCATTCCGGGCTTGACCCGGAATCCAGGAAAACGAGCGCACTTCAATGAACGAAGAGCGTATTTTCACCAAACCATAGATCGCGGAGAGAAAATCAAATGGAACCTATCTTTTACTCGGAAGAAGAAAATGCCTATCAACAGGAGGCCCAGGCCTTTTTTGAAAGAGAGGCCCCGCCCTTCATCGTGTCCATGGAACGGAAAAACGAATATCCGTTCGAACTGCTCAAAAAACTGGGCAGCCAACACTACATCGGGGTCCGCTACTCAACGGAATACGGCGGCGGCGGCCGGGACATGCTCCACGAAACCATTATCAACGAAGAGGCGGGCGCCCAGTCCTACGCCATATCATGCGCCCGGAGCGTCCCTCACCACTGCGCCCATATCATCGATGTCTATGGCACCGAAGAGCAGAAACGAAAATATCTTCCCGGCATCTTCAGCGGCGAGTCGATCATGGCCGAGGCCATCACCGAGCCAACGGCCGGTTCGGACGCCGCCCGCATGAAAACGAGCGCCGTGAAAAAGGGGAACCAGTACATCATCAACGGTGAAAAGCGGTTCCAGGCCAGCGGCGCCGTGGCCCATTTGCTGGTCGTTTTTGCCATTACCAATCCGGATGTCCACCCCTCAAAAGGCATGAGTTGCTTTCTGGTAGACACGGACGACCCGAACATCGTGGCTCAGGAGGATTTCGACGTCATGGGCTGGAGAGGGTTGAGGGTCGTATCGGAACTGATCCTCAACGGGGTCGAAGTCCCCGAGGAAAACCGGATCGGAGAGGAAGGCCAGGGGTTTCCCATCCTCATCGACATGCTGGACACTGAGCGGATCGTGGTCTCAGCCTCCCTGACGGGCGGTGCCCGGACCTGTCTCGAAACGGCCGCCCGGTATTCCATGGAGCGGGAGGCTTTTCACCGGCCCCTGAAAAATTTCGAGGCCATCAGCTTCAGGGTGGCCGAAATGGCCTGCCGGATCGAGGCGGCCCGTTTGATTCGCATCAAGGCGGCCCGGATGTTCGAGGCCGGCATGGATGTGGCGAAGATGGCTGCCATGGCCAAGGTGGTTGCCGCCGAAAACGGGTTCTGGGTGGCCAACGAGGCCCTGCAAATCATGGGCGGCATCGGCGCCACCACCAAGAGCGATATCGAGCGCCACTTCAGGGACCTGCGCATAGGCATGGTGGGAGCGGGCAGCAACGAAGTCATGAAGTTGGTTGTCCAGCGTGAGGTGTACAAGGAATTTGCGTCTGGGTGACGGCGAGGTCGTTATTATATATAACGACCTAAATCCTTGCGCATACATACACAGCGGTTTACAGAATACAGTTTTTCAAAATAGCTCTATCGCCGGCGATCTTAACAAGCGATTCGCAATTTGTTGT
>JAFDKD010000634.1 GCA_019307165.1 Deltaproteobacteria bacterium
CATGCTGAGGTCGCTGCTCCTGTTTCGACGACTGCGACTCGTCGGTCTCGACGTGAAAATCGCATTCGGTGTGGGGGACCTTGAAGCCGACTTGAAAGGCCATGCATGGCTGGTTTACCAAGGCCGGTATTTTCTTGAAAATGAGGACCCCACCGTGCAGTATGAAGCCGTTTTCGTTTACCCGAGGTGACCCATTGACAAATAATCATCTGAATCGAATTTGTTTTTCCCTTCACGGTCTAAACCTCCACGTCCTCACGAACAACAGCTGGATTCAGTCGGCCGTCCTGCAACTTCTCGATTATTTTCACGTGCGGAACGAGCCGCAAACCGCCCACATCACCGTTACCCTTGTGGACCGCGATGTTCCCGGTCCCTCATGGTGCACACCGCCGGCAGGGGCAAAGCTTCACTATACCCCCTCCCCCGATGACAAGCTGGACATCGCGCAGCTGGGCGTTGACGCGCTGAACATTTACGGAGATGAAGAAGGTCGCCGATTTTTCATCGATTTTGGAAAAATGGGACGGGTTGCCTACAGACTGGACCAGGGCACGGCTTACGGTCATGTCGTCCGGCCGGAGGATATGGGACCGAAGGTATTCTCCAGCACGGTATTTATGCTTGTCCTCAGCCACCTGCTCGCCGCCAGGGGGTATTTTCACGCCCATTGCTCGGCGGTGGAAAAAAACGGCAGAGGCATCCTCCTGCAGGGATTTTCAGGATCGGGCAAGACCACCGCCTGTATTGCCCTGATCCGCAAGGGATTCGGATTTCTCGGGGACGACAGGCCTTTGGTCTCTTCTTCCGATAACGGCAAACTGCGAGTTTTTGCCTTTCCTGAAGAGATCGATGTGACCGACAAAAGCATCAGCATTTTCCCGGAGTTGAACCAGGCAGGCGCGCTCGAGGACCAGGGCCCGGGCCGCAAAAAAAGCTTCATGGCCGAACGGGTGTATCCCGGCGCCATAACCGAATTTTGCGTTCCGGAATTCATCCTCTACCCGGACATCTTTCCCGGTCCCGAGAGCTACCTGGAGGAAATGCCGAAGAACGAGGCGCTGAGCGCATTTCTCCCTCACAGCCTTTTCGTCATGGACAGGAAAACCACGGGGCGGCATTTCGATCTCCTTTACGATCTCATACAATCTACCGAATGCTACCGCCTCAAGTTCGGGAGCGACATCCTCAGTTTACCCGATCTGGTGGAGACCCTTCTCTGATGCGACTCAACAGGGAACAACAGGCCCTGCTCTCAATGATCCGGTTTGCCCTGGGTCATGATGCCGAAGAGGCGCTTGAACGTTCAACCTCCCGGGAAATCGATTGGGACGCGGTAACGGCCATGGCCGTTTACCACGGCGTGGCCCCCCTCATCCACACGGCCATGAGCAACAACCCCGGCATCCCCGTCCCAGGACGCGTGAAAGCCGCTCTGGCCCGTGAATTCGTATCCTGTTCGGCCGTGCGCATGTTTCACGAAAAGGCCCTGAATGACGTTGTACGGCTCCTGAACGCGCATAAGCTCCCTTTTGTGATCCTCAAGGGGATCGCCCTGGCAGCCCTGGTCTATCCCGACCCTGAATCGAGGCCCAGCGGCGGAGACATTGACATCCTGATAAAAAATGAAGACTACCCGAGGGTGAAACGCGCCCTTGCGGAGATCGGGTACGGCCTTGACAACCCACGCTCCGAACGGCACGAACTGACCTACATCGGTGAAGCGGAGTTTTCAAAAAATTTCGGCGGCGGGAAGGTGGTCCTGGATGTGCATACGGATTTCAACGCCAACAGCTGGGGAAAGGTCTCGGGCTTTGACATGGAAGGTTTCTGGGAAGACCTGACGATGCTGGAATATTTCGGCGCCCTCCTTCCCGTACTGGCCGTGAATGCCCACCTCGTCTTCCTCGCTATCCACGCTGCGGCCAACCATGTTTTCGACCGGATGATCGTCTTTTGCGATTTGGATCTCATGATCCGCAAATATGAGAACGGCATCGACTGGCCTTATATCGCGGCCTATATCGACGCAAGAGGGGGGAAAAAGGCCATTTATTTTGCCCTGAATTACTGCAGGGAACTGCTCGGCACGCCCGTTCCGGATTCATTTCTCCATACCGTAAAACCGAGCCATGCCTCCCGGGCACTGGTCCCCGAACAGCGACTGTTGTTGGGGCGCGGGGAGCCCTCCAAGAACACACACCGATACATGCACCTGGTGTTGCTGGATAATCCCCGGCTTATGTTCAAAAGCCTCAGGTTTTTTGTAAAGCGTTTCCTTTCAGAAAGGGCGACGAGATAGAGAAAGGTGTCAGGTGTCAGGCCGGGTGATGGCCACCGCTAGATGCATTTTGATCGATAGGGTCAAGTCACTGCCCCGCACCGGGGAGCAGGGAGTTTCATATGAGGAAAGAAGGTTTCAGGTGTCAGAATCGGGTGCCGGATAACCGCTGGGTGGCGAACTATCCTCTGTTCCATATTCAACTTCAGGTTCCGAGATTTTCCATCGCCGCTGCTGTTCTATACACAGCGTCACAACAAATTGCGAATCGCTTGTTAAGATCGCCGGCGATACAGTTATTTTGAAAAACTGTATTCTGTAAACCGCTGTGTATGTATGCGCAAGGATTTAGGTCGTTATATATAAGCAGAACTGGATTAACACAGACAGAAAACATATTTTTTGACAGGATAACAGGATGTACAGGATATTGTTAAGGTCTTCTTTCAATCACCACTCACTCCGCGCGAGGCACAGAAGTCACTGAGATAAAATCTTTGCTCCAACGGCCTAAAGGGTCGGCAATGACCTCGCAAAGCGAGGCCCAGTGCATCTGCACTGGGAATGGTGGGGCTCTCCTTGTCGACCCATTCAGGGCGTCCCGCTCCTTTCCATCAGTGCTATCCGTGTGATCCGTGGTTTCAATGTTTTTTCGTGTTTTTCGTGTGTTTCGTGGTTCTAATACCCTTCAGCGATAAAAAGCGTCGCAAGCACCTTCGCATCGCTGAT
>JAFDKD010000635.1 GCA_019307165.1 Deltaproteobacteria bacterium
CCTGGAAATCTCGGAAAAAATGACCAGTGCAGGTGACCGGTGGCGGGAATTCGCTGTCATCGGATCGAGAATCTGTAAAAACCGTGCTTCCCCATCCGAAAGCTATTCGGCCATGGCCGATATCCTCAGGGACTGCGCAGAAAGAGAAGCTGAAATATTCGAAGAACTCCGGACTCTGATCCGATAGTTGTCAAAAGCATACAGGATGCCATTAAAACCATGTCATTGAAAGAGGATCTTAAAAAAATCATTATTAAAGAACTCAACATCGAAGACATTACACCGGAAGAGATAGAAGATGACGAACAACTCTTTGGAAAGAGATTCGGCCTGGATTCCATCGATGCCATAGAGATCGTGTTTCAGGTTGAAAAGCACTTCGGTGTTGTTATCAGGGATATGAAAGAAGGGCGTCCCGCCCTGCAGTCGATAAACACACTTGCCACATTCATAGAGGCACGACTTCCTAAATGATGAAGATGCGACCTGTCGCCATAACCGGAATAGGATGTCTCTGTGCCGCCGGTCTGACACTGAGGCAATGCATGGATTCACTGTATGCCGGAAAACGTCAACCTGCGGCCCCCACCCGCTTTCCATTCAAACATAAATTGTCCTTTCCCGTGTTTGAAATTGAGCAAGACTTTTTTCCCGAAGACAGAATAAGTAACGGCAAACTGTTGAGGACGAGCAAACTGGCTTTGACCGCCACGCTGGGAGCGCTTGATGACGCCGGACTGACAATCGAGAACCTGAGACAACTAAAGACCGGTGTGTGTATCGGGACCAATGTGGGAAGCTCCATGAACAATGAGGCCTTTTACCGGGACAACACAGAGGGCTGCGACCCTTATGTCGCGCCGGCTGATCGATTCCTGATGAGCAATCCAACAAACAGTATCGCCGCAGAGTTCGGGATCAGCGGACCCTGTCTGACTGTGGTCAACGCCTGCTCGGCAGGGAGCGATGCCCTGGGAATCGCTGCTTCATGGATCAAATCCGGATTATGTGATGCAGTGATCGCCGGCGGTGCCGACGAACTCTATCGGGTCACCTATACGGGTTTCAAATCACTGTTTATAAATGCCGATTCCCCCTGCAAACCCTTTGACGCAGAACGTAACGGTCTAAACCTGGGTGAGGGGGCGGCCATGTTTGTCCTGGTTTCGGAAGGCATGCTTCGAAAAAAAGGTTTATCTCCAAGGGCTTTTGTCCTGGGTTACGGATCCGCCTCGGATGCTTACCACTTTACAAAACCCAGACCGGACGGCAAGGGCCTGATGCTGGCAATTCAAGAGGCCCTAAAGACAAGCGGTTTAATTAGTTCAGATCTGGCGTTCGTAAATGCGCACGGTACGGGCACTCGAGACAACGACCTTATCGAAAGTCGGGTGTTAGATGAAATTCTGCCCGGAATCCCTTTTCTTTCAACCAAGGGGTACACGGGTCACACATTAGGGGCTTCAGGCGCGATAGAGGCCGCTTTTACCATAGCCTGTCTGGAAAACGGGCAGATACCCGCAAGCATCGGCTTCAAGACCCCTGATCCGGAACTTCCTGCATCTCCGGTGGAAATAAATACGGAGATCAGCGGCCGGGCGGCCCTTTCGGAAACACTTGCATTCGGCGGCAACAATGCCGTTCTGGTTCTCGGTACGGGAGAGGGCAACATTTGAAAATTTCCATTAAAGGGATAGGTGTGTTGGGGGGGTTCGGCGCCGGTCTGGCAATGCTGGAACAAGCTCTGATCCATCCGAAGAAAATGGTGACCACCGTCTCCATGGAATCTTCAAAAGGACAAATCGAAGTTCCGGCCCTCCTCGCCGACACATCCGACCTGGCTTCCTATGTGGAGAAAAAAGCCTTGCGGCGGGCCGGCCATTATATCCGCATGGCGCTTCTATCAAGTCTTTACGCCCTGGAAGATGCGGGCATGCTCGAAACGGAGCGCCACAGAATGGGAATTATCGTTGCGACCGGTTATGGCGCCACCTGCAATACATTCGATTTTCAACACTCAATGATCGATTCGGACGATCCCTGCGGTTCGCCGACCAAATTTGCCAATTCAGTGCACAATGCTGCGGCCGGAAATATCTCGCTCTTTCTTAATGAGATGGGACCGAACCTGTCCGTCAGCCAGTATGATATGTCCATTCCCGCGGCTTTTATGTGCGCTCTCCAATGGTTGAAGGAAGGAAGGGTGGACACGGTACTGGTGGGTGGCGTAGACGAATACTGCAAAGTTTTAGGGTATTACTGGCATAACCGGTATAACGGTAAAGCAAGGGAAGGAAAAGCGAATTCCGTAAATGCCTTAAAGCATGCGATTATCGGTGAGGGGGCCTGTTTTTTCGTGCTGGCCCGGGAGGAAGACTGCGTCTCACCTTACGGTTATATTGAAGATGTGCAAATAGGCAATTTCCAGCGCGGACGGATGCGGTTACCCGAGAGCATGATTTATTTTCTGGGAGCCGACGGTTACAGTGAGAGTGAAAAATACTACGGCGATGTCATTCCTGCGAGGGCAAGGGTCGCCTCCTATACGCATGTTTACGGTGGCGTACCAATCGGCCCGGCCTTTGATATCGCGATTGCCGCTCTCTCCGTGCGATCCAATAGTATCTATGGATCTTTACAGAATCCCGCAATCGACGCTGATCAACTGAATATGGTTAAAAAAGGCGAGCCATTGGGTCCCGGGCCTATTTGCTGTCTGAAACTGGGCGCCGGCGGCGCTTTTGGCTGGCTCACCGTAACTTCTCAAAAAGTTCAGGAAAACTCATCTTAAGGGGTTCGGATACCCTGACCTACTGATGAACAGGCTGGAACATGAAAACGACCATATCACCCGGATTGATGGAACAGACGCAGGCAAAGCCCGGTGTAAAAATTCTGATGGGAACCGATCTGGTAAAGATCTATCCCAAGACCAGGTTAGCGGCGCTGCGCAACCTGAACATATCCGTTAACGAGGGTGAAATATACGGCCTTCTGGGGCCGAACGG
>JAFDKD010000636.1 GCA_019307165.1 Deltaproteobacteria bacterium
GATTCCCCTTCGGCTGTGAGCTCAGGGCCGAACGGCCGCCTGCGCGGGTCGGAGATCCCGTCGCTTTTTGGCGGGGAATGACAGAGTACGTATTGCATCTGGACGTTTAAAAAAAAGCGACTTCGGTTGTATTCGACTTCAGTTTGATTCATATGTTGAAATCCGAGCCCTCTTCGAGGAGGCATCCTGATGCCGGTCGTAGCGAAGCGGGGCTCTGCGGGAGGAGACTCACTGTAGAATTCTAACGCAAAGGACCTAATTCCGGGGAATCCGCTCTTGCTCGCGATATAATGTTACCGCCCCGGATTGCCTCCTCCGTCCGGCGGCACGGGCTCTTCCCGATAGCGAATCAGCGACGCCGTGAGGTAGATGAAACCGCCCATTGCGGCGGCCAGTAACGGCCCCAAAATCAACGACCCCAAAAGCCACTCATAGAGGCGCTCCAACCCCTGGTAACCCAGTGTCTCCAAAGAGATCTCCGTGAGGAAGCGGCCGTGACGCAGAAAGTACCCGATTTCAATGCACATTGCAGGAACCAGAGGCGGCATGCACACCTGGCTCGCGGCCACGGCGGCGATTTTATTCAACCTTAGGAAACTGGCCGAAAAAAGGATGGCGACGGTGTGAAAGGCGATCAAAGGCAACGCGCCCAAAAATACACCGAGCGCGCCCGCGGCTGCCAGTCGCCTGGGAGTGTTATCTCCCCTCATCAGGCTCCTGAGTGACCGCACGGGGTGCAGCAGACTGACTTTATCGCGACCTTGGCCGGACGACGACACCTCGATTTTGCGATGAGGCCAGGGCATCATGGCGCGCGTGGTCAACCGCGCATTGAGCAGACTTAGCCTGGCGTTATCACCAACCATGCGGAAGTGGGATACGTATCCGCCTTTTGGCGCATAAACCACCGACACATCCACATCCACGAGTTCCACGCCGGCCCAGGCCGCCTTGACAAGGACCTCGATTTCGAAGGTGAAGCCCTTCTCCCTGAGTTTCAATCTCTCCAGCACGTTCAGCGGGTACGCCCTGAAGCCGCTCTGCGCATCCCCGATGCGCCTGCCTGTCTGTGCGCGCAGCCAGAAATTGGAAAATGCACGCCCGAAACGCCTGCCCCGCGGGATCGAAACTCCCCTGAAATCCCGGCGGCCCACCAGAATCGCCGAGGGGTTGCGTTGTATCGTTTGCGCAAACCGATCAAATTCGTCCGGGTCATGCTGCCCGTCGGCGTCAATGGTGACCATGTGGGTCATGCCCATGGATCGCGCCTCGCGCGCCGCCGTCATGATGGCCGTCCCTTTTCCCCGGTTCATCGGATGGCGCACCAGGCGAATGTCGAGCCCCGTCAGGGTGTCGGCGCCCCCGTCCGTGCTTCCGTCATCCACCACCATCACCTTGTCATGGACGGCAAGTGCCCGGATCGCTACGTCCCGCACCGTTTTACCGTGGTTGAAAAGGGGGATCGCGATAACGATGCGGGGCGTCTCAGGTTGATTTTGCGTCATGGAGCAGTCGTTCATCGGTTGTAATGAATTTCATATAGGATGCCAGGTCGCCGAGAAATCGTCGCCAGCTGTCCGGAGACCGCCATAGCATGGTCAGGTAGCCCATAAAGACTTTGGGACGCATGAAATAAGATCGGTAGAAACGCCGGAAAAGCGCTTCCAACTGCTGTTCGGTCAGGCCATGCGGAATGAACTGGAAATTCATGCAGTCCATCTTTTCCCAGTCTTCGTGAAACGCCCCGAGGTCGTGGATTTTTTCATACAGAGGGGCCCCGGGAAAGGGCGTGAATTTGGACATGTTCAAATCGTCGATCGGGTTCGAGAAAACGAAACGCCTGGTCTTTTGAATGCTGGTTTCGGTCTCGCCGGGCAGGCCCATCATGAAAAGCCCTTTCGTGCGGATGCCCGCCTTCTTGATAAGCCGAAGCGTATGGGAAATGAGTTCAAGGTCGGCGCGCTGCCGGTGCTGTGCCAGGAGCGATTCGTCCCCGGTCTCTATGCCGAGACTGATCATCCAGCAGCCTGCCGCCTTCATTCGCCTCAACAGTTCCAGATCCACATGCTCCGCCCTCACCGCGCAGTTGAAGGTCATGCCCGGCGGACGGTCGATCATCATTCCGGTGAAGGCCTCTACGCGCTCCCTGTTAAACGTGAACTGGTCGTCGTAGAAATTGATATGCCGGATGCCGAAACGCCTCCTCAGGTAGCCCAGATGGGCGTACACGTATTCAGCGGAATTGAAACGAAAACTTCTGCGAAACACGGAACGATCGCAATAGGTGCACGCATAGGGGCAGCCTCGGCTGGAGATGCAGCTGGAATTGGGGGCGCGCGGGTAATTGAAAATCGGCAGTTTGTATGCGTGCGGATACCCGTTAAGTTTGTGATATGCGGGAAAGGGCAGGCTGTCCAGGTCCATGCCTTTTGACCGGTATCCCGTAAAATGCGTTTCCCGCTCGGCATCCCGATAGACCAGCCCCTTGACCTGTTCATCCGCCCTTCCCTCGCTCTCCATGAGTTCGAGAAGGGTTTGTTCGCCTTCACCCGCTACGACATAATCGATCACGGGAAACTGTTGCAGGATACGCTCCTTCAACGCCGAAACATGGGCGCCCCCGAACACCACCCGCACATTCGCCGAAATCCCTTTGGCAAACCCGGCAAGGCGCACCCCGTCTAAAAAACTTGACGTGGTGCAGCTGAAACCGATAAAAGCGGGGCGCTCCGACACAAGATACTCGCGTATGACCCGATCTGAATCGGGCTGGGCAAAACAATCCACGACGGCACAGGTCTTCCCGTTTTTCTCCAGAAAAGACGCCATGCTCGCAAGCCCCAGCGGGGGCATCATATTGGCCATCCGGGAAATATCCCTTGCCGCCGCCTCCTTGCCGTAGCCGAGTGGATGCACCAACAGTATTCTATCAGGGCTGAGATTTTTTGTGGGAGAACGCATCGAATTTCGAAATTCCTTTCTCCTGGAACATGGACCCGCCGAACCTACATTGATATCCTAAGGACCGGGCTAATGCAAACATTCAGAAACATGTGGTGGACAAAAGACGGACGCGAGGCCTATATTTAATCCGAAATGCAAAGCTCGTTTAAAAATTTCATGATGAGGATGCTCATGCTGGGCTCCCGTGTCCTCGGCTCATGGTTTCTCAGGACCATTGCCTATGCCGTGACCGCCGGTTATTTCCTTTTTCGGCCGAAACGGGTCGGCGCAAGCATGAACCTTTACCGGGCTGTTTTTCCCGGCCGGGGCCGGCTCTTTTATCTTTTCTGCGCATGGCGCCAGTTTGCCGACTTCACCGCAACCTACTGCGACCGTCTCGCCCTGGATACCAGCGGGGAGATCGTCGCTGTCGAGGATGGGTGGGAACACCTGGAGGCGCGCATTCAACAGGGCCTTGGAGGCATCATGATCGTCTCCCATGTGGGCAACCTGGAAATCGCGGCCCGTTTATTCGGGCGAAAGGGTATCAAAATGATGCTCTTTGCGGGAGAAAGGGACCCTCGTGAAGTGGCCCGGCAACAGGTGAAGGCTATGACATCCGAAGGCCTGGATGTCCGGGTGGCGTCGCCCGGGACATCGACCCCCTTCGCGGGCCTGGAGGCGCTTCAGTTCCTTGAGGAGGGCGGATTCGTGGCCACCTCCGGAGATCTGTCATGGGCGGACCCCCATCGGCGGGTCCGGGTCCGCATGTTTGACCGAGAGATCATGCTGCCCGGCACGGCCCATTTGCTGGCCCTCCTGACACGCCAACCGCTCTTTTCCTTCTACCCCATCCGAACCGGCCCCGGTCGATACCTGTATCGCGTGTCCGAACCCCGCTGGGTAAAAGCAACGTCCAGGTTGCGGCGACCAGAGGCAATCCAACGGTCGGTACAGGCATATGCGGACGAATTGGCGTCGGTAGTGCGGGAATTCCCCTGGCAGTGGCATATCTTCGAACCGATGCTGGATGCGCATCAAGAGGTGGGCCCGGAAAAGAATCCTTGAACGTTTTCCCTTCCCCGGAAGTCTTAGTGCTCTTTTTCATAAGTACGGTGACTTATTTCCAGGATAGTCTCACCGCCCGCTTCGCTAGAGGCGCAAAGGGGGGAGACTGCAAAGCAACCCTGAACCTCTGAACCTTGAACCTCTGAACCTTTGAACCCTACGAAGTTTCACAAGAGGTGTCAGGAAAACGATGTCAACTGAATCCGGCATATCAATATCTTGTGTATTGAAACGGCATCATGTGTTAGGGAACGGAATATGGCGCGATCAGCAGATCCGGTT
>JAFDKD010000637.1 GCA_019307165.1 Deltaproteobacteria bacterium
TTGAACGGCGAATTTGTGCAGTAAAGAAGTCTTGACACGTAAAATTAAAATATGTATCAAGACATGCTAGGTCATTTTCAGTCGATAGACGGTTCATCCGCAACGCTGGAGCCCGGTTTGGCCCTCAAGAAAATCACCATATTTTTTTTCCCGGACGGCTCGAATCGCACCGTCCAATTCAAAATTCCCCAATTCCTGCCGTTGGTTTTCCTTTTTTTCCTGGCATTTGCCTCGGTCAGCATGGTCTGGGTGCTCAAAGACTACCGGGCAATGAAGGCCCAGGCTCCCCGGCTCGTGCAACTGACCATTGAAAACGAGCAGCAAAAACAGCAGTGCATTTACTTGGTGGATCGAATTACGGCAATATCAGAAAAAGTAAATAAACTCAAAGAGTTCGATCATAAACTAAAAGTAATGGTGAACCTGGAAACCGGTGAGGAGAGTCAGGACGTCCCCGGGGTGGGCGGCTCGGACCCGGCGGCAATGGATCCCAAGCGGGCCATGGCCGACGGCCACAAGGACATGGTCAGGTCCATGCATAAGGCCCTGGACGATCTGGACCAGCAGGTGGCCATTGGCGAACGGCAAAAGGCGGAACTGCATAAGTTCCTGGAAAGCCATAAAATTTTACTCGCTTCGACCACCTCCCTATGGCCCACCAAGGGATGGCTGAGTTCGCGATTCGGAAAGAGAAAATCGCCCTTCACCGACAAGACGGAATTCCATAAAGGGATTGATATATCCACCCGCCTCAATGCGCCCGTGGTGGCGCCGGCGGACGGCATGGTGTCAAGTGTCCGGTGGAACCGGGGATACGGAAGGATGGTGATCCTGAACCACGGCTACGGCGTCAAAACCAAATATGCCCACCTTCAAAAGGTTCTTGTCAAAAAAGGCCAATACGTCAAACGGGGTGAAACCATTGCCCTGGTGGGCACCACGGGCCGGTCAACCGGCCCCCACCTGCACTATGAGGTCCATCTCAACAAGGTGCCGGTTAATCCTATGCGGTACATCCTCAACTAGTTTCAAATCAGAAATGGCCCTTTTTCCGATGAGCTGCGTTCTCCGCAGGTTTCCGCCTGCGACGTAAAAATAGGGCGCATGGCGCATGGTGCATGGCGCAAGGACAACAGATTTGTCTAGCTTGAAGAAACGCAGGGTTTTTCCCTGAGCCTTGACTCGGCGGAAACCCTTGCTTCATATTCCGACATGATGGAAATAGGATTTTCACCTGAGCCTTGCGCCCTGTGCCTTTTGCCTTTCTAAAAATCCTTCTCGCTGTCTGAAAGGCTCGCAAAATCACCTATCACCCATGTTAACATGCCTTCATCCCTCCGTTTACCTTGATTTTTTGGCGACAAGGTTTATAACTACCAACAAATAATCAACGCTTTTTTTCGGTTTCCATTTTCGGGTACCGTTGGAGCCCGCATTTCAAGCGCTTTCCGACGAAGCGCTACAGGCAAAGACCGCGGAGTTCAAGGAGCGCCTCTCCGCGAAGGAAACCCTGGACGACATTCTGCCGGAGGCATTTGCGGCCGTGCGGGAGGCCTCCGTGCGCGTGCTCGGCATGCGGCACTTTGACGTGCAGTTGCTGGGCGGCATGGTGTTGCACCAGGGAAAGATAGCGGAAATGAAAACCGGCGAGGGCAAGACGCTGGCGGCGACGCTGCCCCTTTATCTCAACGCCCTTGAGGAGCGCGGTGCACACCTGGTCACCGTGAACGATTACCTGGCCCACCGCGACTCGGAGTGGATGGGCGGCATCTACAACTTCCTGGGACTCTCCGTTGGCGTGATCATGCACGGGATTGACGAGGCGGAGCGAAAGCAGGCCTATGCCTGCGATATTACCTACGGGACCAACAACGAGTTCGGGTTCGATTATCTCAGGGACAACATGAAATTCGGTCTCGAGGACCTGGTTCAGCGTGATTACCGCTTCGCCATTGTGGACGAGGTGGACAGCATCCTGATCGACGAGGCACGGACCCCGCTGATTATCAGCGGACCGGTGGAGCAGAGTGAAAACAAAATCTACGACGAGGTCAAACCCCAGGTCATCAACTTGAAGAAAAAGCAGGGAGCCATCGTTCGAGGGCTGCTCAAGGAGGTTCGCGACAAACTTGAAAACGGGGACGTGGATGACGAGACCATCGAAAAGCTGGTGCAGATCAAGCGCGGGGACCCGAAGAACCCGGTCTACATGGACATCCTGGCCCAGAACCAGGCTCTCAAGAAACAGGTAGACCGCACCGAGAGCATGCTGAGGTCCCAGAAGGTGCTTCCCGACCTGGATGAGGACCTTTACTGCACGATCGATGAGATGAGCAATTCCGTGGAGCTTTCCGAAAAGGGCATTAAGCTTATGGCCGCCAGCGGCATGGGAAATTTTACGCTGCCCGACCTGGACGAGGAAAGCAGGGTCATCCAGGATGACGAGACCCTCGACGATGAAGAAAAAGCGGAGCGGGTCAGGGTGATGGAAGACGATTTTATGAAGACCTCGGAGATGCTCCACGCCACCCAGCAACTGGTGAAGGCCTACTGGATGTTTGAAAAAGACGTTCAGTATGTGATCAAAGACGATCAGATCGTGATCGTGGATGAGTTCACCGGCCGCATGATGGCGGGCCGGAGGTGGGGCGACGGACTTCACCAGGCGGTAGAGGCCAAGGAAGGCGTGACCGTTGCCGAGGAAAACCAGACGCTGGCGACGATTACATTCCAGAACTTTTTTCGCATGTACGACAAATTAGCGGGTATGACCGGAACAGCCGATACGGAGGCGGGCGAGTTTTACAACATTTACAAGCTCCAAGTCATGGTCGTCCCTACGAACCAGCCCATGGTCCGCAAGGATTTTCCGGACATGATCTACAAGACGGAGCGGGAAAAATACAAGGCCGTGTTCGATGAAATCCGGGGGCTGTACGAAAAGGGACAGCCTGTGCTGGTGGGAACCATTTCCGTTGAAAAATCGGAGATGCTGAGCAAGATGCTCAAGCGCCAGGGGGTGCCCCATTCGGTCCTCAATGCGAAGCATCACGAAAAGGAGGCCGAAATCATCACCCGGGCCGGTCAGAAAGACACCGTGACCATATCCACAAACATGGCCGGGCGGGGGACGGACATCGTTCTGGGCGACGGGGTCCGTGAACTGGACGGTCTTCACATACTGGGCACCGAACGCCACGAGAGCCGCCGGATCGACAACCAGCTCCGGGGACGTTCCGGCCGGCAGGGCGACATGGGCACCTCCCGGTTTTATTTGTCTCTGGAAGACGACCTCCTGAGGATATTCGGTTCCGACCGGATCGCTTCCGTTATGGAGCGCCTGGGCATGGAGGAGGGCGAGCCTATCGAACACGGCCTGATATCGAGAGCTATTGAAAATGCCCAGAAAAAGGTTGAGGCCCATAACTTCGACATTCGGAAACATCTTCTGGAATATGACGATGTCATGAACAAGCACCGTGAGATCGTCTATTCCTTGAGGCGATCCATACTGGAAGGGCGCGAGCTGGAGCAGATCATCGAAGAAATGGTGGTGGACAAGGCCGAGGCCCTGGTGGGTAAATGGATAGATCCCAAACAGTATCCGGACGAGTGGGACATGGACGATTTGAAAGGCAATGTCGCACGGATATTCGGCTTTGTCCCCAAGATCGGTCCCGATGACATGAAGCAGGATGAGTTCGACGACCTGAAGCCCGAGACACTGACCGAGCTTCTCCAGGAACAGGTGCTGGCGGCTTACAAGGAGAAGGAAGCGCTTTTCGGCAAGGAGGACCTTCAAAGCGTAGGCCGCTTCGTGATCCTGCAGATCATCGACCACCAGTGGGTCCGACACCTGCAGGATATGGAGCACATGAAGGAGGGTATCGGTCTTCGGGCCTACGGGCAGAAGGACCCGTTGCGCGAGTACCAGCAGGAAGGTTTTACCCTGTTTGAGGAACTGATGGATCGCATCCGGGAAGAGACCATCAGTACGCTCTTCAGGATCCAGCTGTTGCGGCGGGAGCCCGAAATTTCCAGAAAGAAGAAACAACGCATGCAGCTGAGCCACGGCGATGACGGCGGAAAGGCGCCAACGGTTCGCCGAAAGGAAAAGAAGATCGGGAGAAACGCCCCCTGTCCGTGCGGGAGCGGGAAGAAGTATAAGAAGTGCTGCGGCGCTAACGCATAGAGGCCGGCGGAAAACATTCATCACT
>JAFDKD010000638.1 GCA_019307165.1 Deltaproteobacteria bacterium
GTCCCCGGGACCTATGCGGTCAACGGCAAGTCCTTTGATTTTACCGTCACCGGAGAGACCGGCATCTTCATGTCCGCCGATCTGTCCGGCGATGGAAATACCCTGGTCGTCTCCAGCACCAGCGACAGCCTGGCGGACGGCGAGCAGTTCATCGGCACCATGGTGAAGAAGAACCCGGCCGTCACCTTCAACAACGCCAGTCTGAGCGGCGGCTACAAGATCGGGATGCTGATGCTGGAAGACTTTCGCGCAAGTGCGGGAGCAACTGTTGTCGATGAGAGTGTGACCTTCAACGGCGCGGGCGGCTTCACGTCCGCCTACAGCGCCGTCTCGCAATCCGGCGCCCTTGTCACGGGGACCGGCTCCGGCGTTTACGCCGTCAGCACGGACGGTTCGTTCACCCTGACGGTCACCAGCGAGACGCCCAACCAGAATTACACGGGCGCCATTTCCCAGGACGGCCATGTGATTACGGGCACTCGCGCCGAGGGCGGCTTCAGCGCACCGGGCGAACTTTTCCTGGATATGGGTCCCTCGGGCCTGTACGCCTTTGATGGATACGATCTGAAACTGGTCACCGCGCTCGACGCCCAGGCCATGGCCGGGGTGGACGGCGGCATTGCCATCGGGTTTCCCGGGTATGGGCTTTATTATTATGACGACAGCGATTTTACGCTCCTCACCGCAGCAGTCCCCGACGAAATGCTCTTCTGGTCGGAAACACTCGTCGCCGACTTCGGGATCTACGGCGTTTATGCGTACAACGGTTCCACCTGGCTTTTTATGTCCGCGGCCGACCCGCAAGGCATGGCCGCCTGGGCGGACAATATCGCGATCTACTTTCCGGGCTTCGGCGTTTGGAGTTATAATGGGTCCGCATGGTCATCCATCACGCCCGCAAGCGTGGAGCAAATGGTGGGATGGGGACCTCAACTAATCATGGATCTGGGATCGGTTTGGGGCTTATACGCGTATCAACCGGCCAATTGGACCCTGCTCTCGGCAGAAAGCCCGGAAGACATGATCGTTTGGGGCAATAAGCTGGTCGCGGATTACTCGAACCTGGGCATGGGGGTGTGGTCCTATGACGGCAGCACATGGACCGAACTGCCCGTGGGCAATCCCGAAGGCATGCTGGGGTGGGGGGGCTTCCTGGTCCTGGATTACGGGGCCGGCGGCGTGTTTCTTTATGACCTGACCACATGGACACAGGTCACGACGATGAATCCGGAGGGTATGGCGATAGCCGAATTCGATTAGGTTTATCGGGCAGTCAAGGATTTTCACTGTCGGAACCATCCTTGACTGCCGATTTATTTTCACGACAACTCGAAGGGGGGGGAACTCAATGAGTAATATCATTTCCGATGCCCTGGTCAAATTTGACAGGGATGTTTTTTTGGAAGCAGTAAAAAAGGCGTTGAACGACGGCACGGACCCCATGGTCCTGGTGCGAGACCTGCAGGAAGGCATGAGGCTTGTCGGCGAACGGTTCAAGACCGGCAATTACTTTCTGAGCGAACTCATGATGTCCGCGGACCTGTTCTCCCAGGCCATGAAGCTCATCGAGCCGAAACTGGAGGGCATGGTGCGGGAAACCATCGGGAAAATCCTGATCGGCACGCCCAAGGGAGACATCCACGACTTGGGCAAAAATATATTTTCCACCGTGGCCAAAGGGGCCGGCTTCGAGGTCGTCGACCTCGGGGTGGACGTGCCCGCGGAGCGTTTTGTCGAAGCCGTCGAGGATGTCAAGCCCGACATTCTCGGTTTTTCCGCGCTCATCACCACCGCATTCGAATCCATGAAAACGGTCGCCGATGCATTAACGGAAAGGGGCCTCCGGGATGATTTAAAAATCATCGTCGGCGGCGGCGTGACCATCGACAAGGTCCTTACCTATGTGGGCGCCGACGCGCAGACCATCGATGCTGTTGAGGGGTTGGCGCTTTGCAGGAAATTCGTAGGCCAATCCGTAGGCGCCGAAAAAATTTAAGGAGGTAACGCCGACATGACCGCGATTCAAGAAACCATGACCCCCGCAGAGAGAATGGAAGCCGCAGTGAAGCTGGAACCCTTGGACAGGATCCCGTGCGCCCCCCTCATGGATGTCTATTTCCCTTCGAGGCACAAAGGCTGGACCACCTCGGAGGGTCTTCATAACATGCGCAAGGGGTTTCACGCCATCGTCGACATCTTCGATGAACTGGGTGCGTGGGACGGCATGCTTCTGCCGGGTTTCAGTCTTCCCCTCACGCCGCATACATACACCGGCGTCGTGCTGGGCAAAACCATCAATCCCGGCATCGAGTTGGGCGAAAACGAGGTGGCCCAGTTTGTGGAAAAAGAGGTCCTGACCCACGATGACTACGATGACGTCGTCAATCTGGGGTGGAACGGCTTCCGCCTGAAGGTAAAGGATCGCTTCAACCCTTACCCGGAAGATCGAATCATCGGCTGGGCCGAAAACCAGATGGAGCAATACCGTTACGAACTCGATACATGGCGGAAAAAGGGGATTCGAAGCCTGTGCGGGGCCATCACCATGTCGCCCCTGATGATCCTGTCCACGACGCGCACGCTCCTGGAAATAACAAAGGACATCTACTACATGCCCGACAAGCTGGAAGCGGTCATGGACGCCATGGTGGATGACCTCGTCTCGGACGCCATCGAGGCTGCCGCGCTCAGCGGCGAGCCGGGCGTGATGCTGATTATGGAAAGGGGCGGGTGCTTTTACTATTCCATGGAGATTTATGAGCGCTTCGAGTTTCCCCACATGAAAAGGATGGTGGATGCCTTTGCCGATGCGGGCCTGATCACGGTCATGCACCTGGACCAGGATTACACCATGAATCTCCCTTATTTCAAGGACCTGCCCCCCAAGATGGTCGTTGCCGAACTGGACAGCATGACGGACATATTCAAGGCCAAGGAAGTACTGAAGGGGCACATGTGCATTGCCGGGGATGTACCCGCGGCGTTGAATTACCTGGGCACGCGGGATGTACCCGCGGCGTTGAATTACCTGGGCACGCCCCAGGAAGTGGAGGAGTACTGCGAAAGGCTGATCCGCTTGGTGGGCGAAGAGGGCGGTTTCATTTTGAGTACCGGGTGCACCCTCCCGGTCGATTGCAAGATAGAAAACCTGACCGCCATGGTGAACACGGCCAAGAACTATTACCCCCATTCATAAAGTTTGTTTGTTCCTCTCGTCAAGAGCGCCAAGAAAAGACATTGACGATTGAACATTGAAGATTGTTCCCTTCCGTCATCCGCCCTCTGTCTTCTGACTTCTGGTCCTCTGTCCTCCGCCCGTTGCCGCGGTGAAGCTGC
>JAFDKD010000639.1 GCA_019307165.1 Deltaproteobacteria bacterium
GGACGAGGGCCCGTCCGAACCCCCGGGATTGGGAGAGAGGGCTGCGGCGCGATTGTCCGTTTTGGGTTATTCTGACGTGGCCGTCATGGAGGGCGGGATTGAGGGCTGGCGTCAGGCAGGCTTCGAACTCTTCACCGGTGTGAATGTCCCCAGCAAGGCCTTTGGGGAGTTTGTGGAAATCACATACGACACACCGAGGATACCCGCAGAGACGCTCAAAGCAAAGATGGATGCCGGCGAGGATTTTGTCATTTTAGATGCCCGCACCACGGCGGAATACAACAGGATGTGTATCCCCGGGGGCATCAGCGTGCCCGGAGCCGAACTGGTTTACCGGGTACACGACCTGGCCCCCGACCCGAAGACCCTGGTGGTTGTGAACTGTGCGGGGCGCACCCGGAGCATCATCGGGGCTCAGTCCCTGATCAATGCGGGCATTTCCAATCCGGTGGCGGCTCTGAAGAACGGGACCATGGGTTGGCATCTGTCGGACCTTGAACTGGCGTACGGGAAGGACCGCAAAGCGCCGGAGCCTTCCTCCGAGGGCTTGGCTAGGGCCAGGGCCTGCGCCCAAAGGGTGGCCGATCGTTACGGGGTGAGGATGATCGATCACCAGGCATTGACGGCGTGGCAGCAAGGGGCAGATGAAAGAACGCTCTATATCCTGGATGTGCGTTCCCCGGAGGAGTTCGAGGCCGGGCATCTGAAAGGCTCACGAAATGCCCCCGGTGGACAGCTCGTTCAGGCCACCGATGAGTATGTGGCCGTGCAGAAGCCAAGGATCGTGCTGGTTGATGACACGGAGGTACGGGCCATCATGACCGCCTCTTGGCTGATTCAGATGGGGTGGGCCCATGTCTCTGTTTTGTCGGGTGGCATTTTGAATCTGCCCCTTGCCCGGGGACCGCACATGCCGGAGGTTCTCGGCTTCACCAGGGCTGAAACCATTCTCCCGGGTGAACTCGTTAAAAGGCTCCATGCCTCTCCCGATCCGGTCCTCATCGATCTGGCGAGCAGCGTGGAGTTCAGACACCAGCACATCCCCGGCGCCCATTGGGGAATTCGCTCCCGGCTTGAGGAGGATCTTCAAAAGATTCCATCAAGGGGGCACGTTATCTTAACCTCTCCGGACGGTGTGTTGGCCCATCTGACAGCCCGGGAAGTCAAGGAATTTCCAGATGTGGTTTCCGTTAAGGTCCTCGAGGGGGGGACCCACACATGGATGGAGGCTGGTTTGCCGACCACCAAAGGCATGGAGCGACCCATCTCTGAGGTGAACGATCTCTATTACAAACCCTTTGAACACATGGATGCCCCTGAGGAGGATATGCGCGGATACCTAGATTGGGAAGTGGGCCTCGTGGAGCAAATAGAGCGCGACGGGAGCGCGAAATTCAGAGCCTTTCCAAGATAATTTATGGAAGAATGGAGTCTTCTCAAAATTGCCTGTGTCTCATTCGCACTAGCAGCGGGGGGATTTACCAAGGGTGTGGTCGGCATCGGCCTTCCGCTGACCGCCATATCCCTCATGGCGCCTTTTATCGACGCCCGCACGGCCGTGGGCCTGATGCCCGTTCCGATCCTGCTTGCTAATATCTGGCAAACATTCCACGGTGGTCACCCCACCGAAAGCATTCGAAGGTTTTGGCTCATGATGGTCTGCCTCCCCGTGGGGACTGTCTTTGGTGTTAAATTGTTGAGCATGGGCGATAAGGCGCTGATGAGCGGCATACTCGGAAGTTGTATCGTTATCTTCTCGATTTTTACGAAGTATGGACCGGAATGGCGGCTTTCTCCTGAGTGGGAACGGCTCCTCCGCCCCGTGGTCGGCCTTGCGGCCGGATTTATCGGCGGGGTATCCAGCTTTTACGGCCCGCCCATGATCATTTTTCTGATCTCCCTTCGTTTGTCAAAGGAGGCATTTATCAAAGCCATAGGCCTCTCTTTTTTTGTGGGTATCATCTCCATGATTATTTCTCTGGCGGCATTTGGAGTCCTTGGCCCCTGGGATTTCTTTTGGTCCGGGTCCGCAGCCGGACCCACCGTTATCGGACTTCTACTGGGACAGTATCTGCGCAACCGCATACCGGAAAAGGGCTTCCGCCGCATCCTTATCATCGTTTTTCTCTTGAGCGGAATCAATTTGATTCGTCAGGCATTGGCCTGACATGGAGACCCTGGAAGCCGGAAACCAAAATATAGGGTATCTTTTCAGGCATAGCCGGATTAATATAGAGGAAATGGATGCGCCAGGCAAGCCCAATATTGGGCGGATCGCCGAAAACTGGGTTCAATATTTCTTCATTTTGTAGCATATCCTTTTTTGAGATCATAAAAATAGTAATGATATCATTTTGTTATAATATTTGAGGGCTGGCATGAAATATACTTCTCACAGAGGTGTTTCCATGAAGCGATACGATATTCAAGAGGCCAAAAGATTGGTTGCGGAGATCGCCCGGGCTGCGGGTGTGCCTGGAGAGAATGCGGAGATCTTTGCAAACACCCTGGTGGAGGCGGATGTCTTCGGTAAGTCCACCCACGGCGTTTCACGGGTGAACATCTACATTCGCAGGATCTTGAAGGGGCTCATCGACCCGGTTGCAGGTATCTCATTTGACAGGGAACGGGATTCGGTCATCGCGGTGGACGCCGGAAACGGTCTGGGACAGGTCCAGGCCGTTCATGTGCTGAAACGCTTGATCTCCATGGCACGGGAAAAGGGGGTGGCGGCGGCCACTATCAGAAACTCCCAGCATTTCGGAACCCTCTCCTATTATGGCGAAAGGGTGGCCCGAGAGAATATGATTCTGATAGCCATGACGAATTCGGAACCGGCCATGTCGCCCGAGGGGGGATGTCAGGCCTATTTCGGGACCAATCCCATAGCCGCTTCATTTCCCACAAATAGGGGCTTTGAAATCATCAGGATCGATCTATCCACATCGATTGTCGCCCGCGGTAACATTATTGCAGCCCATAAACAAGGGGACCCCATTCC
>JAFDKD010000640.1 GCA_019307165.1 Deltaproteobacteria bacterium
GTCCTATGGGCCCGGATCTTTACTTTGTCCCCACCAGAATGTAAAGATCCCCATCGTGTTTGAGGTGCCCCGCCGCCGTTTCCGCGTAAGGGCCGCTGCCCCAAAAAAGATCGGCCCTTCCGGCCCCCTTGATGGCGCCCCCCGTGTCCTGGTTCACGACAAATCGACAGAAGTCCTCCCATCCCGCGATGCCCCCCCGATTGTCCAGTAACGGTTTCTCGCAGCACACGAACCCAAGCGCCCCTTTTGGAAAGAGCCTGGCGTCAAGGGCAAGGGTCCTTTCCGGGGTTATGACGACGCCGATGCTGCCCAGGGGGCGGCTTTCAAGCCTTCTGAAAAATACGTACGAGGGGTTGGCGTTGAGGATTTCATCCACCCGATCGGGGTTTTCGGAGAGAAACTTGCGGATGCCCTGCATGGACAGTTCTTCCCTGGAAATCAGGCCGTTCTTGAACATGTAGCGCCCTATGCTGCGGTAGGGGCGGCCATTGGCGCCCGCGTACCCAACGGTGACGGTGTCCCCGTCGGGAAGCTCCAGGCTGCCCGAACCCTGAATGTGAAGAAATGCCACATCCACCGGGTCTTTCAACCAGGCGATTTCGAGTCCGCGGCCGATCAGGACATTTTCCGATTCGATCTGGGACCGGCTATAGTAAGGGACCACTTCTTTTCCCTTCACCCGCGCCGTGATGCGTTTGCCCTTGAACTCGCGTTTGAAAAGGGATAGATCGATTCGCACCATGTCGTCGGGCACCCCATAGAGGGGATATCGAAACACCTCGTCGGGGGAGAGGCTGCCCTTGTACAGCGGTTCGAAATATCCCGTAAAAAGAACCTTGTCGTTCCCTTTCCGCCCGGTGGCGCGATACACGCGGAAATGCCGCCGGACGTATTCGTTCAGGCGCTTCGGATCCGGATTTCCCCGCAGGAACTCAATGAGCGTCTTCTGGCTTTCCAGCACCTCTCCACACGTAAAGGTGTCCGCGCCGTAATGGAACACCGTATTGGAATCCAGGCGATTCAGGTAGGACGAGTTCAGTTCAAGGGCTGCGATCAGCGATTCCAACGGGAGATCGTCATTAAAATCGGGAAGGAAGAACCGGACATGCCGGAGCGCTTCATCCGGGACCCGCGCCTCCCGGTTCAACCCGGTAGAGCAGGCGGACAGGGTGACGGCTAAGAGCAGGCACAGAAGCGGGACCGAGAGCTTGGGGATGTGAGGCATGGGAGGTTCCTTTATTCCCTCTGAAAACCTGGTCCTCAAAGAAATTGAGAATTGAAGATTGAAGATTGGTTGTGGCCCGGCACTCAACTTGAATGAACGCGTCTGCCCTATAAGACTTCGGTTTTGAGGTTGAGTGCCGCGCATCCATAAATCTTCAATAACTCAATGTTCAATATTCAATGTATAGGGGGCGGCCTAAAAGCCGGTTCATGTGGGCAAACGAATATCGACAAGGAATGTCGAATGATCAAGGAACCAGGAATGGGGCACAGACAACGATATCAAATGCCGAGGAGGAGCGCAAGTAAAGGTCCACGGAAATCCATGCTGGTGATCAGGAATATCCCCAATCTACTCCATGAAAAAGCCGAGTCAAAATTAGACGGTGGATTTCGGACGTTGCCGTGCGGTCGACCGTGTCCGCTTTTCCACACCAAGGTGTGAGAGTTTTGCCATGCCGGGGGAGCGCCCATATGCCCCAGGGTCCGGATTGGCGGCCGTTGATTTTTTTTGAATATAAATCAATATGTTAATTGGGCTTAAAATTTCAACTCCGAACTCTGATGACTGGCATGGTATTTGCTCTTACTCATGTAAGTCGATGCAAATCGCCGAAATCATCCACCGAAGGAGTATGCCTTGGATTACAGACAGCGTACGTTAAAAACGGGAGTTGAATGTACCGGAATCGGTCTTCATACCGGCGAAAAAATACATATCCATATCAAACCCGCCCCGTGCGATACGGGCATTTGTTTCATGAGGACCGACAAGCCGGGTCGCCCCACGATCCGGGCGTATATGGACAACGTGTCCGACACCACGTTGGCGACCACCATTTCTTCAAACGGCACGCGCATTTCAACCATCGAGCATCTGATGGCCGCGTTTTTCGGGCTGGGCATCGACAACGCCGTCGTGGAAATTGACGGCAACGAGGTGCCGATTATGGACGGCAGTTCGGCGCCCTTCGTTTTTCTGCTGAAAAGCGGCGGTATCGAGGAGCAGACCGCCCCCAAGCGTTTTATCGTCATCAAGAGACCTTTTCATGTGGATGACGGGAACCGGTCCGTCGCCATCTATCCCTGCAAGGAACTCAAAATCACATATATGATTGACTTTCAACATCCTCTCCTTCGAAACCAGGAACATGAACTCCGTTTTTCAGGACGGGAATTCGTCAGGAACATCTGTATGGCCCGGACCTTCGGCTTTCTTAAAGATGTGGAGACACTCAAAGCCAACGGACTGGCTAAGGGCGGGTCGCTGGACAATGCCGTCGTGATCGATGATTTCAATATTATCAATGAAGGCGGGCTGAGGTTCAAGGATGAATTCGTCAGGCATAAAATACTTGATTTTATTGGCGATCTATCCCTTTTCGGCTCTCCCGTCATCGGACATTTTGTGGTGAAGCGCTCCGGGCATTTTCTAAACCAATACATGCTGAGACAGCTGATGACGTCCAAAAAACATTGGGACATGGTGACGTTCCAGAGTAAAGAGGAATGCCGCGTGGACAGATTCAGCATCCCCGCTTTCGGTCTGACGGAACCCGCCGGCGCGTAGCCGTCCCAAGGAGCCTGCCTCATCCTCGGCTTGATATCGGGGCCGAGATCGAAAGCCGCTCAACCCTCGGCCCGGGGGAAGGTGTAGCGCCATTTTATTCCATCTGCAAAACCTGGTCCTCTGGGCCAGTCGAAGATCCCGTGCAGCGGGGGTCAGAGTTTTCCGGCTATGCCATACCGGAAATGCGGACCATGGCTTCGCCAGG
>JAFDKD010000086.1 GCA_019307165.1 Deltaproteobacteria bacterium
TTCCCGCCAAATTCATGCGGGAATGACGAAAAAGGGTGCTTTCTGACTTTTTACGAGTTTGTCAACATTTGCCCCTTTCTTCCGGAAAGGGGCAAAATCTTCTGTTTCATCCTGCTTGTCGGAGCGTAGCGGAGATCCCGCCGTTGTTGGGCGGGGCCGCGGCGTAGCCGAAGGCGAAGCCGGGTTGATCCTGTCTGAAATTTCTTTCCATCTTTCTCTCATATGAAATCAGACCGACCCCCAAGGCCGGAGGGCGCGCCTACCGGGAGCATTCAATAGGCAAGATCCGTACCGTTTTTTCGCTCAAAAGCGCTTCCGAATGAGGGTGTGCAAATTTGGAAAATCACTTAGCTCGATTGCTGTTTTACAGCTTGACCAAAACAGGGAAGTGTTCGTGAGGTAAAATATTGATATGTATGCAAAAATAGGTGTGAAGGCAATGTGTAACGAAGAGGTTTGAATCTAAAGGAGGGCGGGAATTTCGGTTGGTATTTGAATTGACTCAGCTTTTGGATTGACCAAGGCGCGCTCATTCAAAAATTCGCACCATGGAAAACTGCTTGATCTAGTCAAGGCCCCTTTCCGGGATTTCGAATTTATTTTTTTGAACTTTTTTAAAAAAATTATCCCATGCCTCTGACCGGCACTGGCGCCGGTGAGACAACGCAAAAAAATGCACAGAAAAATGTGCACGTGCACATTTTTCTGTGCACAAAACCCTCGCCGACAACAAGATTATACATGGAAGGGGTGTACACCGGTTAACGGGAGGCAAAGGCAAAACCCGGTCCTCTGGGACTGGATTCTTTACTGTGATCGATTTTTAATTGCCAGGCAAGGATCAATCTAAACCCGTGAACGGTACGATCGTCTTCATGATCGCTGTGGCAGCGCAATACATCGCGCAAGAATTAGACGGCGGATTTGGGGTTCAACCTGTGCCTTGACAAAGGTACTACAGCATAGTACCATTTATTCATGCACAGCAGGCAACGCAAAATGCCGGCCGCCATATTTAAATACCCAACGCCCACAGGTATCGAGTGGCGGGCAGTCGCCTCACTCATCAAAGCCCTTGGAGGCGAAGTCAAATACGGTGACGGTTCAAGAGTGCGAATTGACTTGAAAGGTCAATCCGTTGACATTCACAGCCCTCATCCACAGAAAGAGCTAAAGCGATATGCCGTAAGGCTTGTTAAGGAACTATTAATAAGAACAGGAGAAAAGCCATGAACACGGCGACCTACAAGGGATATATCGCAAGGATTGAACCTGACCTTGATGATGGCATCCTTGTTGGAAGAGTCATAAACACCCGCGATATAATCGGTTTTCACGGCGAAACGATTGCGGAAGCAATAAACAGTTTTCATGCCGCCATCGATGAATATATTGAAGACTGCCGGGATAGCGGTACAAATCCAAACAAGCCATATTCCGGCAAATTCAACCTCCGCCTTTCGCCGAAACTCCACAGCGAAATTGCGATGGCAGCGGCAAAAGCAGACAAGAGCCTTAATCAGTGGGTTACCGATAAACTTGAACAGGCCGCGAATAATGGATGAAACACCAGCTTGAAGGAGATTGTTGCAGACACATGACAGAGAATAAAATGCCCAACGTAGCTGTTGATATCCATGTAAAAGGTGACAGGGGCAAAATCGTCACCGTCACCCTGGATAACTCCGGCAAACTCAACACCGTCACCACCCCCCTTGTGGAACAACTCACCGAAGCGTTCACCCGCTTTCATGCCGACAAAGACCTCCGGCTCATGGTCCTGACCGGTGCCGGCAATCACGCCTTCATCGGCGGTGTGGACATCAACGAACTTGCCGGCATGACGCGACCGACGGCCGAGGCGTTCATTACCCGGCTCCACCACCTGTGTACCGCCATCAGGAACGTGCCGGTCCCGGTCGTCGCCAGGATATCGGGTTATTGCCTGGGCGGCGGCCTGGAAGTGGCGGCGGCCTGCGACCTTCGCGTGGCCGCGACGGATTCCACCTTCGGCATGCCCGAAGTGAACGTGGGCATACCGTCGGTCATCGAAGCCGCGCTCCTGCCGCGCCTCATTGGTTGGGGTAAGACCGCCGAACTTGTCTACACCGGGCGAATGCTGTCCGCGGAAGAGGCCCTTGTCTGCGGCCTGGTGGAGCGTGTGGTCCCCGGCGATGAACTGGACCGCGCCGTTGCGGACTGGGCGGATGCGATCCTCAATGCCGGTCCTAGAGCCATTCGCCTGCAAAAGGCCCTTCTCAGGGAATGGGAGGCCGCGCCCCTGGAGCGCGCCATCCAAAGGGGAATTCGATATCTGGGAAAAGCCTATGAAACGGATGAGCCTCAACGGTTGATGAACCGGTTCTTTGCGCAGAAGCGAAATGGTGTTAGGGAGGAGGTGGAATAGATTGAAGATTGGCCCGTCTTCGTCCCCCTACCGCGGGGTTACGCCGTGGCAAGAGGTCGTAGTTGAAGTTGCAAGGGGGAGACTGAAAAGCAGGGTCCTTTCGATTTCCATCTGCAAAAGCCGATACCGCTATCGAAAACTTATCAGGTAAAGGGAGTTCCAAAAATACAAATACCTGACCCCGCAGCTAAACTCTCTATCCGTACAGAAACACTTACCCCATCTCCGTAAATGCGTTCGCGTTTTTCAATCACATCCCTAAAGTTGGCGTAAATTAAACTTGACATTAAAATAGTACTTTGGTACTTTTTTATACTAAAGCCTTATAAATTGGATTTTATGAATAATATCAAGAATATACCTCTTCGTGAACGAAAACGGGCCCGCAACCGCCTTGCACTACTGGACACCACCATCGGGCGTATGAGGCAAAAGGCCCTAACCGATATCACGGTCGAGGAACTTTGCGAGGAGGTCGAGGTCTCCAAGGGGACATTTTTTCGGTACTTCCCGCGCAAGTCCGACCTGATATTTTATTACATTCGCCTTTGGAGCATCGAGTTTACGTGGCGTGCAACAAGAGATGCCGTTGACTCTCCCGGCCTAGCGGTTATCGAAACACTATTTGATCGGGCTGCGGCTATCTTCGACGACCACCCTCGCCTTTTTGCGGAGCTTATCGCTTTCAGGGCCTTTGAACCGCAGGAGTTTACAAAGCTTATCCAGAACGGCAGGACCATGGTCAGCCAAGCCGAGCGTCTTATGCGCTTCCCGAATTTTGATGGTATAGAATCGATTCCAGAGGGAACTTTTCACAGTATCTTCAGCGTTAACCTCCAAGATGCCATTGCGAACAACGAACTCCCAAACACTACCGATATTGAAGCGGTCATTTTATCCTTGGCCTGCATCTTCTATGGTGTTCCCCTTATGCTCGCTGACCGTGTTCCCAAAAACCTGGCAGCGGCGTATTCCCTCCAGCTTCATCTTCTGTGGAGGGGGCTTAGAACATCTGCCGGGGAACATACGGAGTAATGAATCGAAGCTTGCTTGATCGATAAAGGCGCTTTGGTAGTTTTCATGCGCTTTAGGGAGAAGAGACATCATGGCCGAACCTTTTGATCTGGTCATTCGCAACGCCCGAATCGTGGATGGTACGGGAAACCCTTATTACCACGCCCATATCGCCCTTAGCCAAGGACGGATCGTGAAAATTGACCGGCGCCTAGACCCCGGCGGGGCTAAGAAAATCATTGATGCCGACGGCCTGATTGCCTGTCCCGGGTTTTTTGACACCCATAGCCACGACGATGCCTACTTGATAGCCAAACCCGGTTGCGACGATAAGGTGCGTCAGGGTGTGACCACCGTAGTCATTGGCAACTGCGGTCTTAGTCTGGCGCCCTTGTCTGAGGAGCGCTACTCCGACATGAGAAATATGGCCCGTATTATCGGCGGAAACCATATGCCCGAGCACGTCTGGCGGATTCGTTCCTTTGCTGATTACCTGGCCGAATTAGAAGCTGTCAAGCCGGGTATCAATGTGGTGCCCCTGGTGGGCCATGCTACGATTCGGATCGCGGTCATGGGCATGGAACAGAGAGACCCGACTGAGGCCGAACTGGAAGCGATGAAAAAAATGACCGGCGCGGCGATGGAAGAAGGCGCATTTGGTTTGTCGACAGGCCTCATTTATGTACCGGCCATTTACGCCAAAACCGAGGAGATTATAGAACTGGCCAGAACCATGGGACAGTATCAGGGTTTGTATACAACCCACCTCAGAAGCGAAGGCGATGCCGAAATGGAGGCCATCGACGAAGCCCTCAGCATTGGGCGGGCCGCAGACGTTGCGGTAGTTATCTCCCATCACAAAGTCATGGGCCAGGCCAATTGGGGCCGTAGCGCAGAAACGTTGCAGAAGCTCCAGGAGGCAAGGTCTGCGGGGCAGGAAGTCGTTTGCGATCAATACCCTTACACGGCGGCCAGCACATATTTGGCGGCGTTACTGCCACCTTCCATTCAGGCCGGTGGATATAAAGCGTATTCCGAGAAACTGAAAGACCCGCATCTCAGGAGAGCTTTAGTTGAGGAAATCGAAAATCATGGTCGCGGGCAATGGGAAAATTTTATCCAAGCAGCCGGCTTTGAGGGTCTGGTCATTAGCATTGCTCAAAACCGTTTGGAATACATTGGCAAATCCATCGCGGAAATCGCCGGGCTTGAAGGGAAAGACCCCTATGATGTTTTCTTTGATCTGTTAATAGAGGAGGGAGAGGGTGTCAATGTCATCATACATACGATGGACGAAGGGGATGTGCAAAGGATTTTAAAGAGCCCTCTGACCATGATCGGTACGGATGGCTTCCCGGATTTTGGAGAAAGCAAGGTCCACCCCCGACAAACCGGGACGTTTCCCAGAATCTTGGGTCGTTATGTCAGGGAGCAGGATCTCATCAAGCTCGAAGAAGCTATTCGGAAGATGACCTCACTGCCCGCTCAGACCTTTAGGGTCAAGAAGAAGGGGTTGCTCAAGGAAGGCTTTGATGCCGATATCGTCATTTTCGATCCCGAGATGGTCCGGGACAAGGCGACCTTTGATGATCCAAGACAAAAACCGGAGGGCATTGTCTGGGTCCTGATCAACGGGCAAGTGGCCGTAGAAAAGGGCCGGGTAACCGGAGCAGCCAGCGGCAGGGTCCTGAGGTACGGCAACCCGTGTTTCGGAAAGTAAACCTGATCGAAAAGCGCTGCGTAACCGGCAAGTAAAGATCCGGGTCCATAGGACACGGCTTTTAGGCCGCCCCCATAGGGGGCCTTACAATTACCAAGTCCTGTAAGTGACTAAAGTGATCTAAAGTGCCTAAAGTTAAGGAGTTTTTGACATTTCATATGATTGATGAGCGAAGCTCTTCCACAACTTTAGCTCACTTTAGCTCACTCATAACTCTAGCTCACTTCATGGTTCGCTTTTCCGGGATGGCATAGCCAGACAACTCTGACCTGGCCCAGAGGACCAGGTTTTGCAGATGGAATAAAGAGCCCGAATGTGACGGGGATAGCCCATCAAACTGGGGGAGAATGGGAATCTTCACCTTAACAGTCATAGAGAAGACAAGCAAATAAGGGGGTAATAGAAAGGCATGAGGGGCCTTGCCAGCCAAGAGAATCAAGACGTCGTCGCATTTGATCGCATAATTAATCCTTAATAAAACCGCTTTAATGGATTTTCAACTGCTTTTTTATTCAAATCCACCTGGTGCAAAAAAAAGGAGACATTATGAAAACGAAGATGGTGTGTTCAGTTGTTGTCGCTTTTGCCTTGATTTTTTCATTTTCAAACCTCACCTTGGCCGCTGACAAACCTATTAAAGTGAAGCTGGCCCATGTAGCCGCCCCTAAGACCTTCGATTCAGCCATTCATGCAGCCGCCGTTGCCATCAAATACCTCCTGGAAAAACGAAGCGGCGGAAGATTTGAAGTCGAAATCTACCCGGCCATGTCCCTTGGCAAAGAGGTGGATACGATGGAGGCGTTGAAGAACAATGTGATCCAGATGAACCTGGCGGCCATGGCGGCCCTTTTCAGGATCAACCTGCCGATAACGGTTTTCTTCTCCCCTTACATCTTCAGGAACGAGGAGGTAGCGGTGGAGGTAACCAACGGCCCCTTCGGTCAACAGGTGCTCGATCAGTTTACAAAGAAAACCGGAATCAAGGCCATGGGTTATATGAGCGGCTACACCTACATGGCGATCACCAACAACAAAAGACCCATAAAGACGCCGGCGGATATGAAGAGACTCAAGTTCCGCGTGATGGACCCCATGGGTATAGCCATGTTTAAATCCTTCGGGGCCACCGCTGTCCCCATATCTTTTAAAGAACTCTTCACTTCCCTTCAGACAGGCGTGGTCGACGGCCAGACAAACCCCCCGTTTATCGTCGCCTGGGCCAAGTTCAACGAATGCCAGAAATACCTCACCATGGCCAAGTCCCAGTGGGGGTATCAGGTTTTGTTGGCCAACCAGCAGTGGTTCGACGGGCTTTCACCCGCGGATCAAAAGCTTGTGAAAAACGCCGTGAGGTACGGAATCGCAGCCAGCGGCGGGCTCAGCCTCTTTCTGGAAGACAAATCCCTGAACGAGCTGTCCAAAGCCGGGATGAAGATCAACACCATCGCTGAAAAAGACCTGGGTCAGTTCGCCGAGATTGCCCGTCCGGCAGGCCTGTCATGGGCAAGGGAAAAGATGGGCGACGCGTTCGTGGATGGTCTCATAAAGGCGATAGCGGATGCCGAGAAAAAGTTGGGGTACAGATAGCGCAAACCCAAGTGAGTAGCGGGCCGGCGGCGGTCCTTGGGCATCAGCGGAGGAGAGATGCAGCACGGATCTAGAAGAGCGCGGTGTATATATGAGCTGGATAGGGTCGGATCCTATATCGAAAAGGGTTCCGGATTTTTTTGCGTCCTTTTCTTTGCGGGCATGACATTTGTGGTCATTCTGGGGGTTTTCTATCGCTATGTCATGAAAGACCCCTTCCAGTGGACTGAGGAAGCAGCGCGTTTTTTGATGCTCTGGCTGGGGTTTCTGGCAATCAATATCGCCTTGCGAAGAAATGAACATATCGCCATAGACACCGTGGTCAAGGCCCTCCCTCCCACCGTATCGAAACCGATTGACTATCTGATCCATCTGCTGATGGGTTTTTTCCTGGTGGTTCTGCTGGTGAAAGCCTGCGGCATGACATTCGGAACCATCATGACTGCCGCCAGCATGCCCATTTCCATGTTGTGGATCTATTTGTCCGTACCCCTGGGCATCTTGCTGACCCTGATTCAATTGCTTTTGAATATAACCAAAAAAGTCCTGTCCGAGTTTGATCCGGTCACGAGCGAGATCTCGTGAGGGACCCGTAAACCGATTCAAAGAGGCAAATTCAGTGGCGCTGTTTATCCTGTCCTGTTTTTTCGTATTCATGCTCATCGGGATGCCGGTGGGGTTCGTCCTGGGCTTGACCTCTCTCTTCGGCTTCTTGAAAATAGGCGACCCACTGTATCTGACTATGCTTTCTCAGCGCTTTTTTTCCGCCATGAACAGTTACGTTTTCCTGTGCCTGCCGCTCTTCCTTCTGGCCGGGGATATTATGAACAAGGTGGGGTTGACGGAAAGAATCGTTGATTTTTCCAATATCTTCTTTGGCAGGTTAAGAGGCGGGTTGGCCCAGGTCAATATTGTGACGAGCATCCTCTTTGGAGGCATTTCAGGGTCCGCGGTAGGGGATACGGCTGCGCTTGGGCAGATTTTTATTCCTGCTATGACCAAGGAAGGGTATGACACCGATTTCAGCGCCGCGGTCACGGCCGCTTCATCCGTTATTGCGCTTATTATTCCTCCCAGCATCATTATGGTATTATATGGCGGCCTCATGGGCGTATCCATCGCCGGTCTTTTCGCTGCGGGCATTGTTCCCGGTTTTATTATCTGCACTGGTCTGATGGTCATGACCCGGTTTATCTCCAAGAAGAGGAATTACCCAAAGCACCCGGAAAAGATGACTTTTAAAAGGGCTGCTACCGGCACCCGGAAGGCCTTTTGGGCGCTTATGATGCCTGTCATAATCCTGGGAGGTATCTTGGGTGGCATCTTCACACCGACCGAAGCTGCGGCCATAGCGGTTGGTTACGCGCTTTTTCTGGGCTTTGTTCTCTACCGGAATCTCTCCCTCAAGGACCTCTACCAGCTCTTTTTTAAGAATGCCGTGATGATGGGCGTTATTACCCTGATATTGTCCTCTGCCGCAGTGTTGGCTTGGCTCCTGACAATTGAGAGAATACCGGAGACGGTCGCCACGTTTTTTGTGTCCCTTACAAACAACAAATACTTGATTTTGTTGCTGATAAACCTCTTGTTGATCGTTGTGGGCATGTTTATGGATATCGTGAGTTCTCTCATTATCCTCCCGCCGATTTTTGCCCCTTTGGCCACAAACCTCGGGGTTGATCCGCTCCATTTCGGGATCATGGTGTGTGTAAACTTGAGCATCGCCATGATAACGCCACCCATGGGTGGATGTCTCTTTGTGGCCACGGCCGTCAGCCGCGTGGATTTCGCTCAACTCGTGAAAGCCATCTGGCCGTTCATCCTCGTTGAAATGAC
>JAFDKD010000641.1 GCA_019307165.1 Deltaproteobacteria bacterium
CCGATGGGGTGTCCGATGGAGATGCCGCTTCCCAGCACATTGGTTTTTTCCGGGTCGCAGTCGAGTTCCCGCATACAGGCCAGGGCCTGGGCCGCAAAGGCCTCGTTCAACTCGATGGCGCCGAAATCACCCATGGCGAGGCCTTCCTTCTTAAGGATTTTCCTCACGGCCGGGATGGGTCCCAGCCCCATATAGGCCGGATCGATGGCGGCGGAGGAATAGGCCTTGACTTTTGCCAGGGGTTTGAGACCCAGGTCTTTGGCCTTGTCGCCCGACATGACCAGCAGGGCGGCGGCCGCGTCGTTGATGCCCGAGGCATTGCCTGCCGTCACGGTCCCGTCTTTCTTGAACGCGGGACGAAGCCTGCCCATTTTTTCAGCGCTCGTGTCCATGGGCCGCTCGTCGGTGTCGAACACCACGGGGTCTTTCTTTCGCTGGGGGATGGTCACGGGCACGATTTCATCCGCGAAGGTGCCGTCGGCAATGGCTTTTCTCGCCCGCTGATGGCTGATGGCGCCCAGTTCGTCCTGGTCTTCACGGCTGATACCATATTTTTCTGCGATGTTCTCGGCCGTGATTCCCATGTGGTAACCGTAAAAGATCTCGAAAAGCCCGTCAAAGACCATCAGGTCCACCAGATCCGCGTTGTTCATGCGGGCCCCCCACCGGGCCGCCGGAAGCGTATAGGGGATCAGGCTCATGTTCTCCATGCCTCCGGCCAGGATCGTTTCCGCCTCGCCCGATGCGATGGCCTGTGCGGCCAGGGCCACCGCCTTCATGCCCGATGCGCAGACCTTGTTGATAGTGAAGGCCGGGGTTTCCTTGGAAATACCCGCACGGATCATGGCCTGACGACCCACGTTCTGCCCCTGGCCCGCGCCCACGACGTTTCCCATGATGACCTCGTCGATTTCGATGGGCTGGAGTGCGTCGTCATAGTCATATCCCTGCTTTTCCAGGTCGATCCGCCCCGCGCCTTTCAATTTATCGGGCTCGAATTGGGTCAGGGCCTCCGCCGCCAAAGGCCTGACGCCCGCCTTTTTGAGGGTCGCGTTAAGGGCCAACGCACCCAGCTGTACCACCGGGGTGGATTTCAATGCGCCGCCGAACGACCCCACCGGGGTCCGAGCGCCCGATATAATCACCACGTCTTTCATATTTTCTTCTCCTTAAAACTGAAATTTATTTAAACCACAATAGCCTCACGCGGCATAGCCGCAATGGTCGCCTCCGCTGTGCAACATGTTAATTTACCACGAAAAACTGCTTGAAAAATTGCAGCTAAACTTGCCGATGCGAAGCGTTATCCGTCGTTCCCGCGCAGGCGGGAACCCAGATGAACGAAAGCCTGGATACCCGCCTGCGCGGGTATGACGAATTGGTATTGCATACGGCTGTCTTAATGTCGCTTTTGACAGCAGGCAGTAAACGCCCTATGAGTTAATTGTGATTTTTTCAGTTCCAACCTACTCATTATACACCACCAACGTCACCGCCTCGCCGCCGCCGAGACAAAGGGAGGCCTGTCCGACGGCCGCCCCGCGGTCCTTCATGGCGTAGATCAGGGTGGTCAGCACACGGGCGCCGCTGGCGCCGATGGGATGACCCAGAGACGTGGAACCGCCATGGACGTTGATGATTTCCGGGTCGATTTCCAGTTCTCTTTGAACGGCCACCGAAGAGGTGCTGAACGCCTCGTTGATTTCGTGAAGGTCTATATCCGCAAGCGCCAGGCCGTCTTTTGCCAGTACCTTGGGTATGGACCGGATGGGCGCCACAAGCACATATTTCATGTCAATGCCCGCCGCGCCCTGGGCCCCTATCCGAACCAGGGGCTTACAGCCCAAAACCTCGGCTTTTTCTCTGGACATGACGAGCACGGCCGCGGCCCCGTCGCTGATCTTTGAGGCGTTTCCCGCCGTTGTAATGCCGTCCTTTTTGAAGGCCGGCCTAAGTTGGGCCAGACCTTCGGCGCTGGCCAACGGTTTTCGGTACATGATTTCGTCTTGATCGAATATCGTCGGTTCGCCCCGTCTCGCCGGAACCTCCACGGCCACGATTTCTTCGCTGAACTTGCCCGCCTCGGCCGCCCGCCATGCCTTTTCATAGGAACTGAATGCAAAGGCATCGGCATCTTCCCGGGTCACACCGTATTTTTCCGCAACCAGTTCCGAACTGATGCCCATGTGAAAGTCATTCACATGGTCCCACAGCCCGTCATGGACCATGCCGTCTATGACCTTCCCGTTGTTCATGCGGTAACCGGTTCGCGCCTTTTCCAGCATATAGGGGCAGAGGTTCATGTTCTCCTGGCCCCCCGCCACAATAACGTCCGCGTCCCCGCACTGGATGGCCTGAGCGGCCAACATCACGGTCTTGAGTCCGGAGCCGCAGACCTTGTTTACGGTTATGGCCCCCACCTCCCACGGCAGTCCCGCCCTCACCATGGACTGGCGCGCCGGGTTCTGTCCCAGGCCGTGGGGCAATACGCTGCCGAGGATCACCTCGTCCACGCTCTCGTTTTCGATTCCCGCCCGTCGTATGACCTCGCGGATGACCAGGGCGCCCAGGTCCGTTGCGGAAACGGTGCTCAGGGACCCGACAAAGTCGCCGATGGCGGTGCGGCATGCACTGACAATGACTACATCTCTCATATACGCAATCCTTTCGTTTTTAATGATATCCCTCGGCTCGACATCAACCGGCGGTTTCGTTATTCTATCAATCCCTGTATATATAGAGAGGGGGCTTTCGTAGTCAAGACAATTTGCCCGGGTTAAATCCACCGCCTAATTTGGACCCGGCTTTTTCATGGGGTGGATTGGGGATATTCCTGATCACCAGCAAGGTGCCAGATGTCCCCGCTGGAAAAACGCGGGATGCAGGCAGAGGCGCCGAGGAGCGACGACTGAGGCGTACAAAAACGGCAAATGGCTCAAGGCTTGAGGCTCAGGGAAAAACCCCGCCTTTCTTCAACCCGGATAAATCAATTGCCTTGC
>JAFDKD010000642.1 GCA_019307165.1 Deltaproteobacteria bacterium
AAAAGCGGCCCGATACGTGCGGGAATCCCCGATGCCGCCCGCGGCCACCACGGGGATGTTCACGGCATCCACCACCATCGGTACCAGGACCATGGTGGAGGCACCGTTGAAACCCTGCATGCCGCCCGATTCCGATCCCTCGGCGATCACGGCATCCACGCCTGCGGCCTCGGCCTTGACCGCGTTGTCGGTCGAAGCCACCACATGAAGCACCTTCATGCCCCGTTCTTTGAGATAGGGCAGGATTTTGGCGGGGGACCCCGCCGAAGTCGTCACCGCCCTGATCCCGGCATCCGCCAGAACGCCTGCGAATTCCAGCGACAGCGGATTCACAGCCATCAGATTGGCGCCGAAAGGCTTGTCCGTCAGTTTCTTGACCGCTTCGACCTGTTCCCTGAGCTTCGCCGGATCTTTTTGAAACGCCGTTGCCAGCAGTCCATATCCGCCGGCCTCGGACACGGCCGCCACCATTTCCGGGTTGCAGATCACGCCCATGGCGCCCTGGATGACGGGATACCTGCAGCCAAGCATTTCCGCTATATTATTCATGTGCTCCTCCTTCATAAAAGATGTCCTTCTTCGCCCCAAATTCCCCCATGCCACAGAACCAAGGAGTGTACGTCGCCAATTGTGTACCCTAACCGCCGGCAGACAGGGACGATATGGTTTCGTCAATGATCGCCACGGCCTCTTTGTGCGTCTCCATTTTCATTTTCCGGATCAATTCCCTGTTCTTGTTCAACGGCTTGGCAAAAGCAAGCACCTCGCTCATCAGATCGTCGATATGGCACGCTTTCACGACAATATGGTGCGCTTCACACTCCTGGGCCGTTAGTCTTTTTCCGGTGTATAGCATCTCCTCGAACTTGTACATGGGAAGAGCGCGCTTGGACAGGACTGTAAATACAGGCCCCAGAGGCATGTTGATGTCCACTTCCGGGAGGCAGATCCACCCTCTGTCGGAGCGCATAAACCGGAAATCATGGGCGAAAGACAAAAAGGCGCCTCCGGCAAAGGCGTGCCCGTTGATGGCCGCAATGGTCACCATGGGATAGGTGAATACCCGTTTCATGAGCTTGAACATCTCCGCCCGAAACCGGTTGCCCAGTTCAGGGCCTTCCTTTTCCATTGCGGGAAGAAACCAGTCCAGGTCAATGCCATTGGACCATATCTTTTTGTTTGCGCTTTTGACCACCAGCACGGTGGCGCTGGTGCGCGTTTCAATTTCGTCCAGGACGCCGCCGATTCCCTCAAGAAATTTGAAGTTGAACCGGTTCTCTCCGCTGTCCATGGTCAACACGGCGATATGTTCCACCAACTCGTAATCGAAATTTGCCATGTGCCCCTGCTCCTTTCTCTCTGATCGCGAACGTCTGCCATTTCACGCCGATTCCGAGACTCGGGGGATTTTTCGGCACGCGCCTATGCCGCGCGCACCGCTTTCAGCACATCATTCACCGCATCCCTTGCGATCGCCTTCATCTCATCGTCCGTCCGGTCCTGTATGGGATGACGCACGTAGACGGCGGCAGGGTCATACCCCAGGGCTTCGGCCTGCGCTTCTCCCGCCGCCTTGAACTCCGATGAGGCCACGTACACGCCCGGCACCCCGCGGCCTTCCAGTTCCACGATGTCGTGCACACTGCACGACGTGCACGACCCTCAGTCCGCAAGGGCTTCGATCACCAGGTCGCACTGGGTGCTGATATCCTGCTGAACCTCCACGGGGGCCGTTCTCGCAAAGGTCGGCTTCTGATACCGCCTGACCTTCAGGCCCTTTTCCGCAAGCTGCGTCTCGAGTTCGTCCAGGAATACGTCCCCGCGGGCCTTTGAAATGTCCAGCAGGCCGACTGTAAGCCCCGTCAACTCTTTGGGCCTCGCCGGCCTTTCCCGCTTTTCCGGAGCGCTTTCAGCCGTCGGGTCCAGCAAAAAGGTGGTTTTCGTCATGTTCGAATCTCCTTTGTCACGGATTGGCTTCCCCTGGGGCCGCCTGCGATCCATCCGCCGATGATGGCGGAAAAGAGCCCGGCCGATCCGCCCGCATAAACGATGTGAAGCCCGCCCGGCCGGAATTTGGGCACCGTTGCATCCTTCAGTTCTTCGGGGACGCCCTCGGCAATGCCGCCTGCCCCGCGTACCAGTTCGGCGCCCGGGAATTGGAGCAGGCCGTCAAGCTCGCCCCTCAGCCTCGCTTTGGTCCATCCCGCTTCGCTGAAGACCCTTCCGTGTTCCGGGGACACCACCAGCATGGCGTCGGCGGCCATGGGGATCTTGGGATGGGCCACATTTCGCAGACACAACGCATAGGTTCGCGCCAGGGATTCGGGCGTCCGGGACAGCTGGTCGAAAACGGCCTGGACCCCGTCTCCCGCGAACAGGGTCACCGTGGATGCCCCCTTCGGGAATCCCCGTTCCACGCTGAGCGATTCCCATGGCGAACCGGCTTCGTCCTCGGCAAAGCAGAAGGTGTACTTGCCCGGATTTCCCAGGGTCGAACGGTCGATCTCTCCCGGCCGGCCGCCGCCCACGTTTCTTACCACCAATTGAAGGGCCCGGCCGATCGTCCCATTGGCCCGGTTTCCCTGACCCAACGCGTTGATGCCGGAGTTCATGCCGATGGCCTCCGCGACGGGCCCGTTGACGATCACCACCGGCCCCGAGAAATAGGTGGTGGCCAGCAGACCGTGCAGGCAGAAATCGTCTATCAGTGAGGCTTCAACCGCGGCAAGCACCACGGGCATATACTCGGGCTTGCATCCGGCCATGACGGCGTTGACGGCCACTTTCTCCACGGTGCAAGGTGCCTGGTTGGGAGGAATGACGCCCACCACCTCATCCGGGGCCCGGTCGGTTCCCTGGAGCATGCGGACCACGCGGACCTCGGTGGGCGGGACCACGGGCAGGCCGTCGGTCCATCCGCGGGCAAAACAGGTCTCCACATCGTCTTCCAGCTCCGGGGATTCAATGCGCCGCGAAGCCAGCGGGACCTTTCCAAACC
>JAFDKD010000643.1 GCA_019307165.1 Deltaproteobacteria bacterium
GCGGCCTACGGGGCCGCGGCCAAGGCCACCACCCTCATGAGTTGCTGCGGGATCGACGGGACCCTCATCGACTACGTGGTGGACCTGAATCCGGCCAAGCACGGCAAATACATGTGCGGCAACCACCTGCCTATTTTCCCGACCGGAAAGCTGCTGGCTGACATGCCCGAGGTTGTCCTGCTGCTGTCCTGGAATTTCGCGGAGGAGATACTTGCGCAGCAGCGCGAATACCGGGTGCGGGGCGGGAAATTCGTCATTCCCATACCCGAACCCGTGGTTGTGTAGGCACGTCCAAAAAAACCGCAGGGCGGCACTATAATGCCACCGCTGAAAACCCGGAAGGTCCTCGTGGGAGGGGGAATAGATAAATGCGTCCCGGAATTCCCGAGACATCAAATGCCGACTGCCCCTGCTGCGGGTCGGCGGGCATGTCCGTTTTTTACGAAGTAAAAGATGTGCCCGTGCACAGCGTGCTGCTGATGCCGACCCGCGAGGCCGCCCTTGCATATCCCCGGGGCGACATCGCGCTCGCCTGCTGCCCGAAGTGCGGATTCATCGGGAATGCGGCCTTTGAACCGTCCCACCAGGATTACTCGCCCGCATGCGAGGAAAACCAGGCCCATTCCCCGCGTTTTCGGGATTTCGATCGAGAACTGGCCCGAGACCTGATCGAACGTCATGACCTGCAATCGAAAGACATCGTGGAGATCGGCTGCGGAAAAGGGGATTTCCTGAAACTTCTGTGCGCCCTGGGTAACAACCGCGGCGTCGGGTTCGACCCTGCCTACCGCCCGAAAGGGGACTGTGAGGGAAGCGGGGGGCCGGTGCGGTTTATAGCGGATGTCTTCTCCGATCAATACGCCGGTTACCCGGCAGACCTGGTCTGCTGCAAGATGACGTTGGAGCACATTCCCCGTCCCGATGATTTCCTGGCCATGATTCGGCGGTCGTTTCAAGGCCGGGACCCTGTTTTCTACTTCCAAGTCCCGGACGCGACCCGCATCCTGAGGGAATTCGCGTTCTGGGATATCTACTACGAGCACTGCGCCTATTTCAGCCCGGGCGCCCTGGCCCGTCTGTTCAGGGCCGCCGGGTTTGTAGTTGAGGACCTTTTCCGCGGTTTCGGGGATCAGTACCTGCTGCTGGAAGCGAGACTGAACGGGGACGAACGGCGGGCGCCGTTGCCCTTGGAAGAACAGGCGGATGAACTGTGGCGAGCGGTCTCCCTGTTTTCAGCCGGGTACCGGGAACGCATAGGCGAGTGGCGGGACAGGTTGGCGACCCTTCGCCGGAAAGGCGGAAGCACGGTGTTGTGGGGCGGCGGGTCCAAGGCCGTGTCATTCATGTCCGCCGTTGGCGGGGTGTCGGGCATCCGATACGTGGTGGACATCAACCCCCGCCGACAGGGAACGTTCCTCGCCGGGACCGGACAGGAAATCGTGGCGCCGGAATTCCTGAAAACATACGGGCCCGACGCGGTTATCGTGATGAATCCTATGTACCGGGAAGAGATCGGGCATGAATTAAAAAGGCTCGGGCTTGCGCCGGAGATATGGACGCTTTTTTAGGCCGCCGGCTAAAAAAACGTAACGGAGAGGGAATTATCTCGCAAAGGCGCAAAGGCCGCAAAGAAAGAGAAAAGATTTTTTGGACAGGATAACAGGATTAAAAAGATAGTTACAGAAAACACGGAGAAGAGACTCACGTTAACATTATTATTAAATTCTCTGTGCCCTCTGTGACTCTGTGAGAGAAATTCTTTGCGTCCTTGGCTATAGAGAAAGGAGCAGTGGGCGGAAGGCAGAGGATGGCAGCCAGAAGAAAACAATCTTCAATTTCCTGTCCGGTTTGCGGGGAGCGGAACATTTTCGAATTTCTGGAAATCCCCCAGGTGCCGGTCCTGTGCAATGTCCTTTACCGGACCCGGGAGGCGGCCCTTTCAGCGCCCAGGGGGGACATCCGGCTGGGATTGTGCCGGACATGCGGCCACATGTTCAACAGGGCCTTCGATCCATCAGTGCTTGCGTACACGCCCGATTATGAAAACACCCTCCATTTTTCACCCCGTTTTCAGGCCTACGCGGAGAAACAGGCCATCCGCCTCATCGACACCTACGGGATCAAAAACAAGGACATTATCGACATCGGGTGCGGGACCGGCGAGTTCCTTGAGCTGCTGCGCCGCCTGGGAAACAACCGGGGAATGGGATTCGAACCGCGAGGCGCGGCCGGGCCGGGATCGGCGGAAGTGGACATAAAAATCATCCCCGATGTTTACTCGGAAAGGTATGCCCATATCCCCGCGGACCTCGTCTGCTGCCGGCACGTGCTGGAGCACGTTTCCGACCCGGTGAATTTTCTGAAAGCAATCGGCAGGGCAATTCAGGAAAAAGACGGCGCCGTTCTCTTTCTGGAAGTGCCCGATGCCGAGCGCATGCTGGCCGAGGGCGCTGTCTGGGACGTCATTTACGAGCACTATTCCTATTTCACAGGGCACTCCATGGCGTACCTGCTCAAGCGGTGCGGCTTCAGATTGGCGCGCATCGCCGAAGCATTTGAAGGGCAATACATCACGGCGGAGGCGGTTTTCGCACCGCGGCCCGAGGAAAAGGCATCGGCGCCTGAAATCAATACCAACGAAGTGGAACGAGTTGCCACGCGTTTTGCCGAAACCCATGAAGCAAAGATCCATGTCATGCGATCCGAACTGGATGAACTGAAAACGCAAGGCAAAAAGGCGGTCGTTTGGGGGGCCGGGTCAAAAGGGGTGGGCTTTCTGAATGCCCTGGGCGGAGATGGGCGGATCGAATATGCGGTGGATGTCAACAAGAGAAAACAGGGGATGTACATTGCGGGGGCCGGACAAAAAATCGTACGGCCTGAGTTCCTGAAAGATTACTGCCCGGATATCATTCTGATGATGAACCCGGTATATGAAGACGAAATCAAACAGCATCTGGCGGAATTGGGCCTGAGCATCCGCCTTCTCGCGCCGTG
>JAFDKD010000644.1 GCA_019307165.1 Deltaproteobacteria bacterium
TGACACCTGAACACTGCTTGCCACGGCGTAGCTGCGAAGCAGCGAAGACGGGACACCTGTCGAAGATCCCGCCGTAGTTGGGCGGGGAAACCTTATTCCCGCATTGGCATAGCCTGGAAACACTGATCCGGTCCACAGGACCAGGTTCAGTAGATGGAATAAACCATGCCCATTCTTTCGCTTCAAAACATAGAGGTGATCTACGACAAGGTCTTTCTCGCCATCAAGGGTGTATCGCTGGAGGTCCCGGAGGGCCGTATCGTGGCCCTCCTGGGGGCCAACGGCGCGGGGAAAAGCACAACCCTGAAAGCCGTCAGCGGCCTGTTGAAACCTGAGCGGGGCGAAGTCACGCGAGGCGTCGTCACCTTTTTGGATCAGGCCTTGGGGAACCTGCCCGCTCCTGTGCGCGTGCAGATGGGCATTGCCCAGGTGCTGGAGGGCCGAAGGGTTTTCGAGCACCTGAACCCGGAAGAAAACCTTCTTGCCGCCTCCCCTTCTCGAATGGGCAGGGGTCGAATCGCCGAACTGATCGAATCGGTCTATGGGTATTTCCCGCAGCTTAAAGTGAGGAGACGGTCCAAGGCGGGATACCTCTCCGGCGGCGAACAGCAGATGCTTGCCATAGGAAGGGCCCTCATGACCGAGCCGAAACTGCTGATGCTGGACGAGCCCGGTCTGGGCCTGGCACCTCTTCTGGTGGTGGAGATCTTCAATATCATCCATCGCATCAATCAGTCGGAGGGCGTCAGCATCCTCCTGGTGGAGCAAAACGCGGTCGTTGCCCTTGAAATCGTGGCCTACGCCTACCTTATGGAAAACGGCCGTGTCGTCATGGACGGCCCCCCTGAAGTGCTCAAGGAAAACCCGGACATCAAGGAATTCTACCTGGGCGGCAAGGAAAAGTTCGACTTCCATCAGGTGAAGCACTATCGGCGGCGCAAGCGATGGCTGGCTTAAGAGATATTTTTTGACCACGAATTACACTGATTATACGGATCACATAGACATTAGGAAGGCAGGATCGGTGAAACCTCGCGGAGCGAGGCCAGTGCGCGCACTGGTATAGATGAGGATGTATGGATCTAAAAAAATTGACCTATCCATTTTTTTAATCATACATCCTCATCTCATTTCACCGTTCCTGACGCCTTGGCATCAGTGAATATCCGTGTGTAATCCGTGGTTAAACTGTTTTTTGGGTTTCTCTGTGCTCTCTGCGGCTCTAGTCCTGCGAAGCAGGGCGGGTGTGAGATTGCTTTTGCGGTCCTAATGTTTCCCGTTTAGCCGCTGAAACAACATAAAAACCGATGTCGTTTTCATGAAGTTACCCGTTTGATCATACTGCCCGGCCCTCAGGCCGCCCGATGCGACGCTGACTACCAACCGGAGGATTGAAAATATGACAAAGGACAATTCGGACAAATCTATCCCTATACCGGGATATGAATCCGCCATCACGGACGTGGGGTTCCACAAAATCAACATCCGGGGGTATCCGCTGGAAGAGATCATCAGAAAGCTCTCGTTTACCGAGGCCATCTATCTGGTGCTCAAGGGGGAACTTCCAGGAGAGAAAGAAACCCGTGTGATGAATGCGGTTTTATGCGGCATTCTGGATCACGGGCTGTTCGCCCCCACAGGCCTGGCGGCGCGGGTCGTGGCATCCGCCAATCCCCAGTCCATCATGCCGGGCGTGGCCGGGGCGCTCCTGACGGTCGGGTCGGTAACGGTTTCTCCCCAGGACACGGCCGAATTGATAGAGGAAGCGCTTCAGCTGGTCCGGGAAAAAGGCCTCGACAGGGATGAGGCCGCCGCTAAAATCGTCGAAAGCTACACCGCACGGCGGAAGCGGGTCCCGGGTCTGGGACACCCGCTGCATCCAACCGGAGATCCCCGGGCAGCGGCCATCCGGGAGGTGGCCCTTGAAAACGGATACTGGGGCGAGAAAAGCGAGATCTATGAAGCGGTGGCCAAGGCGTTTTGCGATCTTGTGAAGCGGCAGCTGCCCATTAATATCGACGGCGCCATGGGATGCGTTTTGAGCGAACTTGGGTTCGCTCCCAGGGAGATGGCGGGGATTGCGGCGCTGTCATTCATGCCCGGCATCATCGCCCACGCAACCGAAGAGACTGAAAGCATCAAAATGCGGGTGGCCGAATGTAAATACACGGGCGCACCCGAGCGACATATTCCTTGAGCAATCACATCGCTGAGCTTTTTTCGGTTTCTCCCCGGATCGGTAGTATATATCCGGCTTCTACCTTTCGGGCCGAAGTCTTGGCACAGGCCGCCGCCGGAGATCCCCATCCTTCACAGCCGCGTGGAGTGGTCCTTGTGCCCAGACCACTTGGGCAGATCATCCCAGAGGTCGACGACCCGCATGCCATAAAAAATATGGCAGGTTGGTTTGAATGAATCCGGCACCTCGGTACGATGCTCGAAATTAAACAACGTGGGGAAGGCAAGCCACATTCTGCGCCCTTCATCGGCAATGGGAGCACCACACCTGCGGCAGCTGACCTTGCATGGCAGGATGCGTTCATACCTGCCTTGCTCGCTATTGAAAAAATGCAGGTGGTTAAAGCCGGCTGTGAGCCTCACATGGCGCTTGTGAAATATGGCGGCCCACTGCATGGGGGCACCGTGCAGTTTCTGGCATGCCAGGCAGTGACAAATTTTCGCATCCACGGGATCGGCGCTCACCTCATATCGAACGGTCCCACAAAAGCAGGCGGCCCTGTACTTGGGGATAAACGCCGCGTCGTCAAGGGACGCATATTCGGGTCCGAATCGGTTTTCCATGGAAAGCATCCTGATTTGGAAGGGTGATAAGATTATGCCACACCTTCGGTGTAAGAGCGACTTTAGTCGCGATTCTCTGGACTCTTGTCTCTAGCAGCCCGTCGGTCTTTACCCTCTGCCCCTTGGTTCACACAAGTAGCGATTTCGTGAGTTGGCGACTTTAGCAGCCTTATCGTTGACCGACGGCCTGATAA
>JAFDKD010000645.1 GCA_019307165.1 Deltaproteobacteria bacterium
ATGATGTGATCCGTGGTCCGGGAATCCATCCGGCCGCGGCACTTCTGAAATCAATAAAAAAGGGGTTGGAATCGAAATTCCAACCCCTTTTTCATGAATAGCGTGTTTCCGGATGAAAATCGTTTACATGAGCCCCAACTTGAACTTCAGAGAGTTGAGGGTGTTTTTCATGAGCATGGTGATGGTCATGGGGCCCACACCGCCCGGAACCGGCGTGATGTAGCCGGCGATTTCCTTGGCCTCGTCAAAATCCACATCGCCCTTCAAAAGCGCTATCTTCTTGCCGGTCTTTTCGCTGATCTTCTCGCCCACCCTGTTGACGCCCACATCAATAACGCACGCCCCGGGTTTGATCCATTCCGGCTTGACCAGCCCGGGAACGCCGGCGGCGACGATCAGGATGTCCGCCCGCTTGCAATGGGCCGCCAGGTCCTTGGTGCGGGTGTGGACAATGGTCACTGTGGCATTGGCGCCGTCTGCCTTCTGGAGCATCATGTTGGCAATGGGCTTGCCCACGATGTTGGAACGCCCCACCACCACGACCTCGGCGCCGCTGGTCTCGATGCCGCTCCGGACGATCATTTCCTGGATGCCGGCGGGCGTACAGGGCGGAAACTTCACCTCGGGCCCCCCGATCATCAAACGCCCCACATTGATCGGATGAAAACCGTCCACATCCTTGTCGGGGTCGATGGCGTTGAGGACCTTCTTCTCGTCCACGCCCTTGGGCAGCGGCAGCTGGACCAGGATGCCGTTGATGGCGTCGTCCTTGTTATACTTGTCGATGAGAACCAGCAGTTCCTCGGTGGTCATATCTGGGGACTGATTGTCCTGGATTTCATTGAACCCGAGGGCCTTCGCCGTCTTTATTTTTGCCGTCACGTAAGAAATGGATGCCGGGTTTTCGCCCACAAGAATAGTCACCAGACCGGGCACCACACCATGTTTCTCTTTGATGTCCTTCACACCCGCTTCGATTTCCTTTAGGATCTCGTCCCGGATTTCGGTCCCTTTAATAAGTTTTGCCGTCATTTTTTGATCTCCTTTCCTTTATTTATCTGATATTTGATGAGCCCTTCTGAGCTTGAGAAAAAAGTTACATACACTTAGCACAGTCACTACCCAAGATCAAACGGAAATCGGTGTTATTCGACCGATGGCTGAATATCGTTGTGAGATGCCATAATGTCCAGTATAATCGGATGAATGCGATAAATGCGGGATAGCAAGCTGCGGCGGCATCCGTTGATATGAGAACGTCGGCTTTCCTATCATCGCCGCGCGCGCCTCGGGCGACAATCTGGTGACACTCGAAAAACATGGATGAAACTGGTCCTGCCCAAGCCGCGGAGACGGGCGGTGGTGATGAGCGATATGGAAGGGGTGAAGGGCTGCAGGGGCGATAACGTGATCAAGATGAAGCAAACCGGTATTCTTCTATTCGTCCCCTTTCTGATGGTGCTCCTCATTGCAGGGCACGGCGCGGCAGCGGCAGCGGCCGGCGCGGGTACCGGCGCCTCCCTGGTGGCCCATCTTTCCGATTCTTACAAAGATGACCTGGACGGCATGATCCGGAGGCGATATGTCCGTGTTCTGGCCGCGTTCAACCGCACCCATTTCTTTATCTCCAACGGCGCGTTCTACGGGTACGAATATGACCTTTTGAAGGAATATGAACGGTTCTTGAACCGCGGCATCAAGGGGCTCCCGGTGGTCTTCGAGTTCATCCCCGTGTCGAGGGACCGTCTGATCCACGGCATCGTTGAGGGGTACGGGGACATTGCGGCGGCGGGGTTGACCGTGACCGAATCGCGTCTCAAACAGTTGGATTTCACGGACCCATACCTGTCGGGGATCGATGAGGTCCTGGTGACGCATAAATCGGTGCCCGTTCCCGAGTCGGTGAACCGGCTTTCAGGGAAGTGGATGTACGTCAGAGAAAGCAGCAGTTATTACGAGAGCCTGAACGCGCTGAACAGAAGACTTTTTAAAAAGCGTTTGCCCGCCGTGAAGATCTGGAGGGCGGACGAGAGCCTGGAGACCGAGGACATTCTGGAGATGGTCAACAGCAGGGCGGTTGCCAGGACCGTTTGCGACAGCCATATCGCCCAAATCTGGTCGAAGGTGCTGCCCGATATCAGGGTGCATGCCGATATCAAACTGAGCGCCGGGTCACGAATCGCGTGGGCGATCCGAAAAAACAGCCCCCGACTCCTGGCAAACCTCAATCTGTTTCTCAGGAAACACAAACAGGGGACACTCAGTGGCAACATCTATTTCAACCGATATTACCGGGACAATCCCTGGATCCGGAATCCACTGGATAAAAATGAAAGAGGAAAATATGAGCAATTCAGGGAGTTGTTTCAAAAGTACGGTGAGCGATACGGTTTTGACTGGTTGCTGCTCATGGCTATCGCGTACCAGGAATCAGGTTTGGATCAAAAAAAAAGAAGCCCGTCCGGGGCCGTGGGCATCATGCAGGTGAAACCTGCCACGGCAAAAGACCGAAACATCGGGATTCACAATGTGAATACACTGGAAAACAATGTTCATGCCGGGGTAAAATACCTGGCATATCTGCGGGACCGCTACTACGGCGGGCCGGATATTAGGCCCCGGGACAGGGTTCGTTTCGCCGTTGCCGCTTACAATGCCGGCCCGGCCAGGATTCGTAAGGCCAGGGCCGTGGCCGTGGCCATGGGAATGGACCCCAACCGTTGGTTCCGAAACGTAGAGTTGGCAACGCTGAAATCGGTGGGCCGGGAGACCGTCCGCTATGTCAGCAACGTGAACAAGTACTACCTGGCGTATCGTCTCAGCATGGAGATGTTGTCAGACCGAAACTAGGAGGGAAATTTGCCTTCACCCTTCTCCCCAAGGCCCTGAAAATCAAGTGCTGAATATCACAAGGAGGCATGTTAGAAAATGGCGACCATCATCCTGACCCTGGCGGCAATCGTGTCGGCGACGTTTCATATCTGGGCCGAATACC
>JAFDKD010000646.1 GCA_019307165.1 Deltaproteobacteria bacterium
TTTGCGATCTTTGCGCCTTTGCGAGATAAAATAAACCTTCAGCAGCGTTGCGGTTCTTTCAGGCCTTGCCCACGGTTCGGGCATAGGCATGCATATGGGAGAAAACACGAACCGCCATCTCGGGAAACAAAACCACGGGGAGCCGGTTTTCGTCCATGTACGTCGCGCACGAATCCACGTGTTCTTTGGCGCCCAGCAGTGCGAAGAATACCGGTTTAGGTCGCTTTTTGTCCAGAAGTTCCACAATGGGCCGGTACATTTCCCCGTCGGACATGGCAAAAGAAATGAAAATGATGCCGTCCACCCCGTCGTCATTCAGCAGGCCGCGAAAGATCTCGACCGTCGTCTTCTCAAAACCGTGGGCCATCATGTCGGGGTAAAAGTCCACCGGATTCAGGACCTTGGACGGCGTGGCGATTACACCCCCGATCGTCTCCCTGGTTTCCTCCGAAAACCGTGCCGGAACGACGCCGTGTTCGGCTGCCGCGTCGATGCTCATGATTGCCTGGGCCCCGCTGTAAGTCACCAGGGCGATCCGGTTCCCCCGCGGCAGGGGCATGCACTGAAATCCGGTGATGGTCGCCATAAGTTCGTCGATCCCGCTCATGCGCAGGACGCCGGCCTGTCGCAGCGCGCCGCCCAGCACCGCATCGTTGACGGCCATACTGGCCGTGTGGGAGGCCGTGGCGCGGGCCCCGGCGTCGCTTCGCCCTCCCTTGAGCAGCAAAACGGGCTTTTGTTTCACGGCGCGCCGGGCAGTGTGCAGGAACCGCTTCCCGTCTTTAATGTCTTCCAGATACATGCCCACGACACGCGTCTGATCGTCTTCCCCCAGATACGCCAGGGCGTCGGATTCATCAACATCGACCTTGTTCCCCAACCCCATGGCCTTTGAAACCCGCAATGACCGGTATGAGGTCAGAAACCTGAGCAATGCCCCCACAAAGATCCCCGACTGGGCCGCGAATCCCACGGACCCGGGCTTCAGCATTCGCTCGTTGGCAAAATAGGCCGTGCACAATCCCGATGCCGTGTTCACGATCCCCATGGTATTGGGGCCGAACCCCCTCATGCCGGACGATTTCAGTATCCGCCCGACTTCCTCCTGGAAGCCTCGCCCCTCGGGACCGGCTTCCGCAAATCCTTCGGAAGTGATGACCACCCCCTTGACCCCTTTGGCGGCGCATTCGACCAGGGCCCCGGGGATCGCCCGGGGCGGGATGATCACGGCTGCCAGGTCGATGTCGAAGGGCACGTCCGCCGGTTTGCCGTACAGGGGAAAGCCGAGCACTTCACCACCCCGCGGGTTGATGCCGGCCACCTTTCCCTTGAAGTTGGAGTTCTTGATCATTTTCAGGAGTTGGGTCCCCGGCTTCCCGGGATCATGGGAGGCCCCGATGACCGCGAGGCTTTTGGATTCCATCACTTCTTTTACGCTATACATGTTTTTTTTCATACGAAACTTCCTTGGGTTGCGAGTTGCACGGAGGTTAGGTTTTTCTCGCTAAGAACGCAAAGGTCGCCAAGACAAGGGCATTCGTTGTCGTGCTCGCCCAAAAACGGTAGGATCGCCGCTGCGCGCCCCCTCTCGTCGTCCCCCGCCAAAAAACGACGGGACCTTCGACCCGCATGAATTTGGCGGGGACCCAGCATCATATCAAATTAAAATACAGATCCTTCCTCATAACCGACCTCCATGAAACCAGAGATTGTCTTCTCGAAGTTTCCTTCTCGACTAGACCGGTCGGAGCGTAGCGGAGAACGCCGCTCATCGGAAAAAGAGCCATTTCTGGATGGAAACCAGCTACCTGTGTGCCAGTGCGGGGTATTGGACAAATGCGATGGATGCGTCCTTCCCGTGGATTCCCTGGGCCATGGCCACCGCCTCCTCAACGGTGTCGGCGGGTTCAAAGCCCACATGCCGCACCATGGAGGGCTTTTCCGCTCCCGCGACAATAACCTTTGAGGTGTGCTGCAATCGTCTCAACGGGTATGTGGTCATGAGTCCGTGCACGGGATGAAACCCGTAGCAGTGGCGATACTTGTAGATGTATTCGGGCCTGTGGGCGAAGTCGTCTTCGAATATGTCCGCGATCTCGTAAGGATCGTGGTAGTCGGGCAGAATTTCCTCCCAGATCTCCTTGTGGGTGGGATGGTGGGCGTGGTTCCACTGGTCCTTCACCGGGCTTGCCAATATGGTGGTGCATCCCGGCTTTCCCATGGCCTCGATGACGCCCCCGAAATAGCCCATGCCCGTGGAAAGCATTGTCAGGATGGGATTCATCACGGAAAACGCGGCATACGGGCTCCATTGAGGGATCCCGTAAAGGACAATATCCGCCTTCTCATCCAGAATCTCCCGACGGGGTTTGAGTTGGGATTTCATCAGCTTCAGGACCTCCCGGCGGGTCTCTGAAATCCCGCCGGCCCAGACCTTGTGGACTTGCAGGGGATTGGACAATGCGGTCTCGATCTTGAAGATTCGTTCTTTTCCGATACGGTCCTCAATGAGGGCGCCCATCTCATCCAGGATGACATGCATGCGGTTTTTATCCATGGACATGGACATACTGTCGGGCGTGTGATGCCACCGGATGCTCCGATAGGAAGCCAGGCCCACGCAGATGGACTTCCACCCGCCGTTGAATCCCCGCCACACCACGGTGTTGACGTACACGGTAAGATCGGAATCGGTAATCAGCTTGTTGACTTCCACATCATAGCCCGATTCCGTAACCCCCAGATAGACCAGGTTGTCGGCGTCCTCGGCATCGTGGCAAACCAGCCGGTACCCGAACTCTTTGACCAGGTCCTTTCCCAGAATATTGGCCAACTCACCGCGGGTGAATTTCCTGTGCAGGGCGTTTGCGCAAACCAGGGTCATGTTGGACTTCTTGACCCCGGCCGATTCCAGCTCCGCTATGACCAGGCGGATGGCCGGCTCCCAGACCGGAGCGAAACAGGGCACCGTGGGGTCATCGAATGCAATGGT
>JAFDKD010000087.1 GCA_019307165.1 Deltaproteobacteria bacterium
TATGGGATTTGGTCGGGCAGGAAGAAGCTTGTCAACATTGCGAGGTGAGGGTCACCAGCCCGGACCCATTCTTTGACCCAGAGTAGTCAATCACGAACCTTACGCAAAAAACAGAAAAAAGTAAACAATTCCCTAAAACCCAGGGCACTTATCGTATGTTATCAAGTCCATTTAAGATCCCAACTTCCTTTTTGGAAATTACCTAATGGGGAAATCCCTCAAAATGTGCATGCCTTGTTCCTAACCGGTATTGTATCAACTTTTAGGATTTTGAATCATTAATTCTATCAATACTAAACATTGTTAAGAAAGGAGGTTATAGTGATGAAAACATTTATGATAGTACTCACCATTCTGCTAGCGGCAACGACTGGATTTGTTTTTGCTGAAGAGACTCCTAAAGAGGGGGCTATATCAATTACTACAAGTTACAACTCCCCCTATACGGCCATGCGTATGGGAAAAGATCTTCAGCTCACCTTTGACGCCTTTGGAGTTGCTGTTGCAGATTCAGAATTGAGCCCCTTTCATCATTCCTCAGTACGGATTCTTGGATCGGGTCTTGTGTTGAAAGGCGCCTATACGGAAGTTGGAAGCATCGTTTGGACTCTAACCGATGGAAGTCAGGTATTTGGGACATATGAGGGTAAGGGTGTAGGTGCCGGGAAACTTAAGGGGAGTTGCAATTTAATCGGAGGCACAGGAAAATTTGCTGGTATAACTGGCGGAGGTGATATTGAGAGATTTAATGTTCCAAAACCGGCGATGAAAGGTACTGTTCAGGGTTATACCAAATATACTGGTAATTGGAAATTGCCTTCATCTCAATAGATTGCGATCATTAATAATTTGAATTTAAAAAAAATGTAAAAGAAAAGGACAACACCATTCGGATTGCACGATTGAAACTCTTATTCATTGCCGCCAAGGTGGTCTCCCACGGCAATCGTGAGGAAGTCAAATATTCCATTCATGATGCCAGGGTGCCGATCATGCAACGCTTTCTCAAAATGAGACTTGTAACGACGAAATTGTGAAAAAGGGCCATTTCCGGATCGAAATCAACTAACTCCGCCGTTTCTCTACATTGTTTTTGATATTGCGCAGGCTCACCTCGGCTTCATCGTCGTGAGCCCGGATCATCTGCTCGGTGGGCATCTTCGGGCGGGCCGGGTTGATGATGGTGCGGGTATAGTGGCAGCCGTCTTCGGTCTCATCAACGTCATAGCGCGCAATGATCTTGCCGATGAAGCCGGTGTCCGCCTCCGCCACCCATAAATTCGGGTGCCGACGCTCGGTGACCTTCCAATCGAGTATGACTTCGCCCCTGCGCGTATACCAGCGTTCGCGAAAGGTTTCGCCGACCTCCAGCGGTCGGTCGGGGCTTTCGATGTGCTGGGAGGCCGCAATCCATTCGGGCCAGGAATTGGGATTGGACACATAATCCAGAATGTCCCCGGCAGGCGCATGGATCAGAATGTCGTGGCTGCGCTCAAATCGTACGGTTTCGCTCATTTTTTCCCTCTACTATTCATCAGAAAACAGGATGTCCATGGACAGGACTTTACATTTTCTTTAAGAATTTGCCAACTGATCAGTTTGACCACACCGTTCGACTCTTCTCATTTCCTTGAAGTCCTTCAGGTTGTTGATCAGACCAAAATCATGTATATTTTCAAGGTCGAAAAATGCGATCTGGCAGCAGGAGCGAATTTGTCATGTGGAAACCTTCGGTATGCACCAAAGACTGCCCGGACACCTGCGGACTTCTGGCCAAAGTGGAGGACGGCAACATAACCAAGGTGAAGGGCGATCCGGATCATCCTTTCACCAAGGGGTTCATCTGCAAAAAAGCCGGTTATTTCCCCCGGCATGTGCATAATGAAGAGCGGATTCTCACGCCTTTAATACGCAGCGGACCCAAGGGGGCGGGCCGGTTTGAGCCCATCACCTGGGATGAGGCACTGGACCGGGTGGTGGCCAAGATCAAAGAGGTCTCGGCTGATTACGGTCCTGAGGCCATCCTGCCGTATCTCTATGCGGGGCACATGGGCCTGATCCAGCGCAACGCGGGCCAGGCCTTTTTCCACAAACTGGGGACCAGCCGGCTTTTGGGCACCATCTGCGGACCTGCGGCTACCGCCGGGTATGAGGCCACCCTGGGCTCCGGGCCCAGCACGGATCTTGAATCCGTGGTGGATTCGGATTTCATCATCATCTGGGGTAACAACAGCCTCACCACCAACGTGCATGCCTGGCCCTTTTATAAAAAGGCCCGGGAAAAAGGGGCCCAGCTGGTGGTGATAGACCCTTACCGCACCCGCACCGCCAAGGAGGCGGACATGCACCTCATGCCCATGCCCGGAACCGACGCGGCCCTGGCCCTGAGCATGATGCAGATATTGATCAGTGAAGACCTCATCGACCGGGATTACCTCCCCAACCACACTGTGGGCTTTGAGGAGCTGGCCCGGCGGGCTGCTGAATATCCGCCTGAAAAGGCCTCAAAGATCTGTAGCGTCCCGGCCCGTGATATCCGGGGCCTGGCCGTGGCCTATGGCAAGGCCCGGGCTCCTTTCATCCGCACCGGCTGGGGCCCGGCCCGGCAGCTGCGCGGCGCCATGGCCATGCGAACCATCGCCTGTCTGCCCGCCCTGGTGGGCGCATTCAAAGAGCCCGGCGCGGGCATCACCCGCTCCCTGGGGGGCGGCCCCGCGAACCTTACTCGTCTGACCCGGCCGGATCTCTGCCCCAAGGACGCCCGGGTGGTAAACATGGTGGAACTTGGAGACGCCCTCACCAGGCTGGATGCCCCGCCCATCAAGCTGCTCTACAACTTCATGAGCAATCCCGCCGCGGTGGCTCCCCAATCAGCTCTGGTGCACGAGGGGTTAAGGCGGGAGGACCTGTTCTTGGTGGTGCATGAACTTTTCATGACCGATACCGCTTTATTTGCCGATATCATCCTGCCCGGGGCCAGTTTCTTTGAAATGACCGACATATACAGGGCCTATGGCCACAACTATCTGCGCCTGGCCCGGCCCGTCATACCCCCGGTGGGCCAAAGCCGGACCAACCTGGCCATCTTCCAGGAACTGGCCGGGCGCATGGGCTTTGAGGAAGAGGTCTTCAGCCTGGATGAGGAAGCGTTGATCAAGGGCTTTTTGCGGGAAAAACACCCCAGCCTGAGGGGATTTGATCATGAAGCCTTTTGGCAGGAAAAGGCGGTACGCCTGAATATTCCGGCTAACCCCTATGCCGACGGCTTCAACACCCCCTCGGGCAAAGTGGAATTCTTTTCCCAGGCCTGGCAAGACCGGGGCCTGGACCCCCTGCCCTGCGGCCAAGCCTGGCGGGACCCGGAAGGGGGAGACAAATACAAGCTGGAACTGATGACCCCGCCCCATCACTTGTTCCTCAACTCGGCCTTTAATGAGATCCCCGAGATCAGGGAGTTGGCCGGCCAGGCCAAGGTTTTGATCAACCCCCGGAACGCCCAAAAACGCAACATCAGCCAGGGCGATCTGGTGCGGGTATTCAATGACCGGGGTGAGTGCAACTTGTATGCGGAAGTAACCTCGGACACCCAGCCCGGCCTGCTGGTGGCCGAAGGTCTTCACTGGCCCAGGCTCACGCCCGGGGGCAAGGGGGTCAACCAACTCACCAGCCAGCGGCTTACCGACCAGGGCGAGACTTGCGCCTTCCACTGCAGCCTGGTGGAGGTGGAACCGGCCCGGGCCTAGTTGGCCTGGGACGGGACGGCTTCAAGAAAGGCGTAAACCCCACCCAAAGGACCCGGCATCGCTAAAGGTCAGCTTTGCCGCGGCACAAATCGCTTGACAATCTCCGCATTTCTCCGGTATGTGTCTGCATTCTTTTGTTTTTCAAGTTTTTCCGGGACAAATTAACAACCTGACTTATAGAGGTTCCAACGGATGGAGATTATCAATCGCATCACCTACAAGCCGTCCCCCGTCAATGGGGGGTATACGGATACCATACTCAACGTGGATCTGAGCGAAGGCGCCATTTCTCCGGTCGGCCTGCCGCCGCAATTCAAGGACACATACGTGGGCGGCCGCGGCTATGCCCTCAAACTCATATGGGACGGGACCACCGCTGAAACCCGTTACGACAGCCCCGAGAATATTCTGGTCATGGCGGGCGGCCCTCTTTGCAGCGAGCCCTGGTTTCCGGGAAGCGGCAAGTTTATTATCGGGACCATTTCTCCCCTGACCGATACCTTTATCGATTCCAACATCGGGGGTCATTTCGCTCCCTTGCTGAAGCTCTGCGGTTTCGACGCACTGGCCGTCACCGGCATCGCCGACCGCGACGTGGTCCTGATTGTGGATGCGGATGCCGGCGTTATCGAACTGGCCGAGGCCCCGTCTTTCGGCGAAGAGATCGATGAGGGCGCCCTCACCTACGGCGACGCGCTTATTAAAGAGGTCAACAACGGCCTTCTGGATGAAAACGTGGCTGCCACAACCACCGGTATCGGCGCGGTAAACACCCGCTTCGGCATTGTCAACAGCCTCTTTTACGACCGGCGGCGGGAGCGGCTTCGCGCCAAGCAGGCCGGCCGGGGAGGCACCGGCACCGTCATGCGCCGGAAGGGCCTGAGGGGCGTTGTCGTCCGGGCCAACGCCGCCAGACTGAAGGCCAACCAGCCGGTAAATGAAAAAGGGGTCAAGGCGGCGGGCGCCGGACTCAAGCAAGTCATCAGCAAGGTGGACCCCAAGCAGCTTCGGCTCGGCGCGTGGGGGACCACGGGGCTTGTGGAATACATGGATAAGTTTCATATCCTTCCGGTGGAAAACTACCAGTACGGGCAGGATGAGCGGGCCAAAAAGGTTTTCGGCGATATTTTCGAAAAGCGTTATTTCGGTCATCAATTTCCGGATGGCTGTTACACCGGCTGCAACCTGGCCTGCGCCAAAGGCGCGGAGGATGTGCTGCTGGAACACGGCCCCTGGGCCGGAAAGCGGGTCGGCATCGACGGGCCCGAGTATGAAACCGCCGGCGCCGTGACGGCCATGGGGATTTTCGACCCTCAATTTGTCATGGAATTCAACTGGTATTGCGACCAGTACGGCCTGGATACCATCTCCATGGGGGTGACGGCCGCCTTCCTTATGGAGTGTTTCCAGAGGGGCTATCTCACCACGGAAGACGTGGGATACCCCTTGGATTGGGGTAATGTGGAGAGCGTCGATAGACTGCTTCAAGAGACGGCCCGGGGAGAGGGTTTCGGGAAGATCTGCGGACAGGGGGTGCTTCGCTCCAAGGACTGGGTGGCCAAACGTTATGCCGCCGGAACAGGAAAAAATAAGGCCGCCGTCCTTGACGAACTGAACAAGTTCGCCATGGAAGTCAAGGGACTTGAATTTTCCATGTACGGCACCAAGGAATCGCTGGCCCAGCAGGGCGGTTACGGGTTTGCCTTGAAGGGGCCCCAGCATGACGAGGCCTGGCTCATTTTTATCGATCAGGTGTACAAGGAATTGCCCACGTTCGAAGACAAGGCCAAGGCGCTTAAGTGGTTCCCCTTGATCAGGACCTGGTTCAACGCCGTGGGGCTGTGCAAGCTTCCCTGGATCGACGTGCGTCATCCGGAAGCGGCCGAGACCGACAACCCAGCCCAGAACCGGCCCACGCTGGCCTATTACGTGGATTACATCAATGCCACAACCGGTTCCGACAAAAACCTGCAAGACATCCTGGACGATTCGGAACGCCTTTACCTGCTTCAGAAAATGATCAACCTCCGTCACGGCAAGGGCACGCGGGAAAGCGACCGGATTCCGCTCCGTGCCATGGGCCCCGCATTCATCAACGAATACGAATCCAGAAGCGAGCACTATGAACAGTGGCTGAACGATCATTCGGGCGGAAAGGCGATCCCGCCCGATCCCGCCGATCGGCTCGAACTGCTGATTCAACTCAGGCAGGAGGCCTATGAGCGGCTTTGCGACGCAGTTTACTCGGAAAAGGGGTTTAGGCCGGACGGCGTTCCCCTGCCCGAAACCCTGGAACGGACCGGCCTGCTGGACAAACAGGCCGCGGACCTTTTGAGCCGTTATGATATTGTGGATGAGAGAAGAAAACTGTCCAATTGAGGGTATGTTTTATGTTTGTTTCAGTTCAATTTCACGGACCACACCGACTGATGACCAAGCGGGATCAGGTCGAGGTCTCCATATCGGAAAACGACCGGGTCGGCGACCTGTTTAAGCATCTCCAGGGTCGTTTCCCCGACCTCCAAATGGCCGCGGAAGACGTCACCATCACCGTCAATGACGCCATATCGACCGTGACCCATACGCTGAATCCGAACGATACCGTCGCCTTCCTACCCCATATCGGAGGGGGTTAAGAGGGAAAGCTGAGCGTAGGGCTTCACCTCGGAACCGTCCGAGCGGGGAAGCCTCACCAAGAAAGTGGTTGTTCCCCTCTCGTTTCTGATCTCCAACCTGCCCTTGAGCAGGCGAATGATCCTCTGGGTGATGTAGAGCCCCCTGCCCACCGTGTCCGAATCCAGGATGCGCCGTTGCTCCCTTTCGGGCAGCACCCCCGTATTGCTGATTTCAGCGCACGCCCAGTGCCCGTCCCTGTACGTTCGAATGGCCAGTGTTCCGCCCTTCAGCGGAATGGCCTTGGTGGCGTTGTTCAAGAGGTTGTCGAACACCCGTTCCAAATTGATAACGAAACACGTCACCACCAACCCATCGTCAAAGGGGCCTTCCTCCAGATGAACATTCTGCTTCAGCTGCTCCCTGATCGCCTCCCGGTTGATCTCGAAGCGGCCCCTCAGGACCCCGGAGAGGTTCGCCTCCTGTTCCTTTCCCACCTGGTAGATGCTTAAGGCCAGTTCCTGCAGGCGGCTCGTCTCCTCCAAAAGGATGTCCGCGTATTTTAGAATCTGGTCCCGCGATCCCTCCGGGTCGCTTTCGATCAGCTTTTTCAGGCGGCGGGCAAATCCCGCCGTTGCGATAGCCGGGTTCTTGAAGTCGTGAAGCGCGTCATCCAGTCGTTCCATGCGTTGGGCCTTCATCAGTTCTCTTCCCAGAAATAAAAAAATCTCGATCTCCTCATCCCCATATCTCATCCGCTGGTCCAACGCATCCAGGGTAATGAAATGGGTTATATCCCCCTCCGGCTTCAGGGGGATATAGAGGATCGAGTTGATGTTCCTTTTCGCGGCCGCGCGTTTGAAATCACTTGAAATCAAAGCGCTTTTCTGGGGCGCCACCACCAGTATGTAGGATGGGGTCACCACCTCGTACGCCGAATCCCCCGTATAGTCCCGCAGGTTCGCCATCAGTTCGAATACGGGCTCGCTTTCCAGGCTATAACTCTTGCCGATCTTATGGTAGCCCCCTACCGGATACCCGGCGTCGAGCACAACATGACGAAGATCCGCGGAAACGGAAAACAGGGTCGCGCTCTGGATCTGAACCATATCCGCCAGTTCCGGAATCACCTGATTGAAGATTTCTTCCAGTTTCACCCCGCCCCGGGTCCCCAGGGTGCGGAAGAGATAGCTGACAATGGCCTCCTTCTTGACATTGGCATTATTCAGGGAATTGATTTTTTTCCGGGCGATCACATAGCTGAGCCGTTTGGCCATCACCGTGGCCACAAGGACTTCCAAAGAGGAGAAGTGCCGTTCTTTTTCAGAGTAATAGATTTGAATGACGCCTACCGTGTCTCGCTCGTTGGGGAAAAAACGGGAAATCTCAAGAGGAATGGCCATCAGGGAGCGGACGCCCCGCTTGGAAATGACCTCTTTATCCAGGTAGCGTCTTTCCCTGGCGATATCGGGCACCAGGCAGGGCTTTCGCGTCTTGACCACATCGCCGGCGATACTGCCCTCCAGGGGAATGAATGTCGCCCTGGCCTCTTCTTTGGAAGGATATGACCCGTATGACAACATCTGCTCGGTATGCGGGTCGTAAATGCGGACCGAGGCCGATTGGGCGCCCAGGAACTCCACCATGTAAAGGGTCGCTTTTTCCAGAATGAGCGGCTCCGAAAGGTCCGGATCGATTTCTATAATCGCATCCACCTGGTGAATGACCTGATGGAGAAATCCGGACAGGACATGACTTTCCAGCCATTCCATCAATTTGGGCCAAAAAGCCGCGTCAATGGTCTGTTCGCGGGCCCAGGGCTCCTGTTCGATAGATCTAACGAGGTTTTCCAGGTCTATCAACATGGCTTTAACCTAACTTAAATTACGTTTCTTAAGGACCCGACTTCGACTGCGCAACTCCGGATGAAACAGGATGGCAGCACGAAAATACGCCACACCAGGATTCGGAAAAGAAATCTCACACAGAGAGCAGTAGAGTAGGGAGGGAAACCCCTCCCCCTCATCAAACCGGACAGGCGGATTTCCCGCATCCGGCTTTCCCTTGAACTTCACCAACGGGCACACACAGGACGCCAGCAAATGATGCCATTACAGATAGATCAGCCCCAGCTGCTTCAGGTGCCGGTAATAGCTTCGCCCTTCCGGG
>JAFDKD010000647.1 GCA_019307165.1 Deltaproteobacteria bacterium
ACCCTCTTTCGTTCAGGATGCGCTGGCATGGCCGGCCCCATCCCGGGACCGAGATAAAAATCGTCGATTTTGACACCAACCAAACGCTGCCGACCGACCGGGAGGGGGAAATTTGCGTACGGGGCTGGAACGTCATGAAAGGGTACTACAAAAAACCTGAAGAGACCCGGGCGGCCCTTGATGACGAGGGGTGGCTTCATACGGGTGATTCCGGCCTGATGGACGACCGGGGGAACCTCAAGTTTACGGGAAGGATCAAGGACATCGTCAGGGTGGGCGGCGAGAACGTATCGGCCATGGAAGTGGAAAACTTCCTCTTGACCCATCCGAAAGTGAAGAACGCGGCGGTCATTGCCGTGCCGGATCAGCGAAAGACCGAGGTGTGCATGGCCGTGATCCAGCTGAAGGAAGGGGAAAAGACGACGGAAGAAGAAGTCATCGGATACTGCAATGGTCAAATCGCCAATTTCAAGATCCCAAAATACGTGCGATTCGTAAACGAGTACCCTCTGACGGGGAGCGGGAAAATCCAGAAATTCATCCTCAAGGAGCGTTTCGGCAACGTCTGACTTAATATCTCCACCCTCAGAGCGGGTGAACTCAGGAAGCCCTTCCAAGGGAGACGCAGATTCAATCGAGCAATCAGACTAATGTTGGTCTCAAGCGAAGGGGTGTCTACACATCCTTGTGCAACCCCAACCCGTCATTCCGGCGAAAGCCGGAATCCAGATGCCGGTTGCCTGGATCCCGGCTTTCGCCGGGATGACGCCAATGAGCCCTGTACCGGAATTTCAGTTGGAGCATTTGGACTTACCATGGTTTAGACCGACGCCTTCGGTCCCATCGCTGCACGAAAGTGATGACCGCAGAGTCCACAACCAGAGGTGTTGGGTTTAGTTTGAAACTACGCTCATTCAATAAATCGAAAGGAGGTGAGGCCGCAGGGTATTCCCCTTGATTTCTCTACAACCCTACTAAGCGATAGGAGACAAGCCATGAAAAAAAGACTTTTGTTTGGAGTTTTAATAGTCGTTTTCGTCATCGGGACATGCGCCATCTCAATGGCCAAGGATCCCAAGGTATACAAGGTCGGCGGCATCATGGCCATGACCGGCTCCGGGGCCTGGTACGGCAAGGTCATGAGCCAGGGGATCCTCCTGGCCATGGAGGAGTTCAATTCCAAGGGCGGCGTTGATGGAATCAAACTGAAGCTATTACTTCAGGATCACGAAAGCGGCAAGGGCGCGGCCGCCGTCAGCGGGTTCCTCAAGCTCGTCAATATCGACAAGATCCCCTTCAGCTTTACCTCTTACAGCACGCCCACGCTTTCCATCGTCCCTATTGCCAAGGAAAAAAAGGTCCTCCTGCTCAACGGCGGCGGCGTGAGCCCCAGGCTGGTCAAGCAGCCCTACCTGTTCAACAACCGCATGCTGGCAATGATGCAGGGCGGCGGTGTACTGATGAGGGCGAAAGAACTGGGTTTCAAACGGATGGCCGTCCTTTACTGGAACGACGATGCCGGCATAGGAACCCAGAAATACGTGGCGAAACGTTGGAAAGCCATGGGGGGCGAAATCACCGCGGCCGAGGCCCATGCGGTGGGGGCGACGGATTACAAGCCCTACCTCTCCAAGGTGATCGCATCGAACCCCGATTTTCTGGCCCTCTGGTCCTGGGGTAAAGACTGGGGCATTACCGTGAAGCAGGCCCGGGAGATGGGTTTTACCAAGCCCATTCTTGGCATTGAATACAGCCCTGATGCGCACAAGATCGCCGGTGAGACCGCCGAAGGCTACGAGTTCGTCACCGATGCATTCAACCCCGAGGGGGGAGATGCCTGGACGAACCGATTCGTGGCCAGCTACACAAAGCGATATGGGGAAGCTCCCGAAAAATACGCGGCCAATTACTATGAAGGGACCTATATCCTCGCCGCGTTGATCAAGGCCGCAAAGGCCGAGGGAGGCGATTACTGGAAGGGCGACAGATTGATGAAGAAGCTGGTGGAGATCAAAAGCTTCCCCAGCATATACGGCGGGCAGGTCGTGTTCAACCCCGAGGAGCATACCTGCAGCAAACCCACCGCCCTTTTCAAGATTGTTGACGGCAAAAAAACGTTTGTGAAATATCTGGAAATGTAGTGAGGACGGACAGGGGGCGCATTGGAGAACAACGCGCCCCTTGGGCCATCCGGATGGACACGAATTTGAAAACGAGACCTTTGACAGGTGGAGATCTGAAATGGAGCTTTTTATTCAACTGATGCTCAACGGCGTCTGGGCCGGCAGCATCTACGCCATTCTGGGGGCAAGCTGGGGGCTCATATTCGCTGTCACCCGGACATTTCATTTCGCCCACGGCGCCACGTTCATCGTGGCCGCCTATTTCACGTACCTCTTCGGCGATGTACTGGGCGCCGGACTTATCCCGGGCGCCCTCTTGGGCATCCTGGCCGCGATCCTTTTCGGCATCGGTATCGAGGGGCTTCTCTACCAGGGACTCCGAAGGGGGGGGGCCACACATCTGGTGATCTTTATCGCCGCTCTGGGCAGCCTGATCTTTTTCGAAAACCTCATCGGCATGTTTTTCGGGACGGATTCCAAGGCGCTTAGCGGCCTCCCCATCAAGGTGTTCAAGTTCGGGAATGTCGCCTTCACGAACCTCCATCTCATCATGTTCGCCGCCTCGATCCTGTTGATCGGGGGTCTGATGCTTTTCCTGGCCAAGTCGAGACCGGGTAAGGCCATCAGGGCGGTTATCAGCAACCCGGAAATGGCGGGCGTCATCGGCATCAACATCAACCGGGTCTACCTGCTGTCCCACGTTCTGGGAGCCGTCCTGGTGGGGTCCGCGGCCATTCTGGTGACCCTGGAGCGGGGCGCGACGCCGGAATTGGGGACCTGGGCCATCCTCTATTCCTTCATTCCCGTGCTCATCGGGGGCGTGGGGAGCATGTTCGGGGCAGGTGTAGCAGGATTCATC
>JAFDKD010000088.1 GCA_019307165.1 Deltaproteobacteria bacterium
GAGAAGGAATTCGTGGAGAGCCTTTCGGAGCGGTTGGCCTTAAGGGACCTAAAAGCCGACGTGGCGTATGACGGCGAGCAGGCACTGGAAGCGCTTAAAAAAGAAGAGCCGGATATGATGATCCTGGACCTGAGGATGCCGGGCATCGACGGGACCGAGGTGCTTCGCCGGGTCAAAAAGGAGCATCCCAATGTGGAAGTCGTGATCCTGACGGGCCACGGAACGGACAAGGATGAAAAGGAGGCCATGCGCCTGGGCGCGACCGCCTATCTGAAAAAGCCCATAGACATCGACCAGTTGGTCGGGGCCGTACGCAAGGAAAAGTTGAAGGTCCTTCTGGTGGACGATGAGAAAGAGTTCGTGGAAAGCCTCTCCGAGCGGCTGGCCTTGAGAAACCTCGAAGCGGAGGTGGCCCACGACGGCGAGGAGGCCCTGAAGGCGGTCAAGGAGGGGAAACCGGATGTGATGGTGCTGGACCTGAGGATGCCGGGAATTAACGGGATTGAGGTCCTTCGCCGGGTCAAGAAGGAGAACCCCGATATGGCCGTCGTGATCCTGACGGGCCACGGAACGGACAAGGATGAAAAGGAGGCCATGCGCCTGGGCGCGACCGCCTATCTGAAAAAGCCCGTGGACGTAGACCAACTGGTGGGGACCTTGCACAAGGCGTGGAACCGCCTGAAGAAGTCCAAAAGGGTCGTGGACACCATGCTCATGGCGGCGGCCCTTGCCCAGGCGGGCGCCACGGACATTGCCCGGGAAACCATGGCGGAACTCGAAGAAGATGACGATGAAAAGAAAGAGCGCGAATAGCGTCCGGTCAGACTCAACCGGCGTAACAAAGGGGGACTCTTTTGCCTGGACGGCAATGCCGGTCTCTCGGGGAAATCAGGTTATCCGATCGGTGTAACGGGAGTCGTCGTCCCCGGCCGCGGTATCAGGCCCGGCATTCTTTTCGACGGCTTTTCGTGAATTTCAAGGTGAATCAATCGTGTTGAAATTTGTATTTGAGCGAATAAAGGAAGGCATGCCCAAAAACAGGCACTACCGCTCCTTGATGAAAAGCATGCTCATGCTCGGGTTTTTGCTTCCTTTCATACCCATGATGCTGGTGGGCGGCCTGGTCTTCTATCAATTCAACGGGGCCTACAAGACGCGCGTTCAAGACCACCTGATGGATGCAGCCCGGAACGGTAAGCGGCACATCGATCGATTTCTGAACGATAAAACGGCCGATCTTCGTTTCATTGCGACGTCCTTTGGTTACGAAAAACTGAGGGAAGCCGGCGCGCTGGAAGACATTTTAAGGAAATCGCGGATGCGGGAAGGTCCGGTCTTCGATGCGCTCGTCCTCCTGGACGGCCGGGGCAGTGAGATCGCAGCCGCGCGGTTCGGCAAGCCTTTGGGCCCATATCGTGCGGAATCGAGTTGGCTCGGAGACGTCTTGAAAACAGGCCATCTGATCCGCGACATCGCCATAACCCCCCAGGGCATTTCCCATATCGTTGTTGCCGTGACAGGAGGGACGCGGGAAGCGCCCTGGGTACTGCTGGCCGGTATTGACGGCGCGGCCTTTAACGACATGGTAAAGGCCCTGCGCGTGGTAGATACGGGATCGGCTTTCATTTTAAGCGGGGACGGACGGCGCCTCGCCGCCGCACCCTCCGGCATCCATCCGGATAAGTCCCCGCGCCCGGATTTCCAGGGACTCCCCAACGGGGGAGAAGACGTCGCCCTGTTCCGGGGTCGCGATGCCGCCGGGCACGAAACCATCTATGCCGGCGCCTTTCTAAAGCCTGTCCATTGGCGTCTCGTTTTGGGTCAAGAGACATCGGCGGCCTATGTTGGTTTGAACCGTGCCAAAAAGGTGACAGGTGGGTTTGTCCTGCTGGCGGGGCTCTGTATTGCCTTTTATGCTTTCAGCCTTTCTCGAAAAACGGTCCGGCGCATTGAGCTGGCGGATAAGGAAAAGCAGAAGGTTAACGAGCAGATGCTTCAGACGGGCAAACTGGCCTCCATTGGTGAATTGGCGGCCGGTATCGCTCACGAGATCAACAACCCGGTTGCGATCATGGTGGAGGAAGCGGGCTGGATCGAAGATCTGCTGGAAGAGGAAAGCCTTCAGGAGATGGAAAACCTGACGGAATTGAAACGGGCCTTGAAACAAATTCACACCCAGGGACAGCGTTGCAAGGCCATTACCCATCAGCTGCTCAGTTTTGCCAGAAAGACCGACTTCAGAATCCAAAAGGTGAATTTAAAGGCATTGATCGAGGATATCATGGCCATCTCTTCGAGGCATTCGAAATATGGCAGGATGACGATTGGGCTGGATATCCAGGAGGACCTGCCCGAGTTCATGCTCCCCCCCACCGAACTCCAGCAGGTCCTTCTCAATCTGATCAACAATGCCGTTGACGCCGTGGAAGAAGGGACCGGGGCCGTCGCAATTTCTGCGAGGCTGGAAGAACCGGACATTGTGATCGAGGTCACGGACAATGGGGGGGGTATTCAAAAAGAGAACCTTTCACGGATTTTCGATCCCTTTTTTACCACCAAACCGGTGGGAAAGGGGACCGGTCTGGGCCTATCCATCTGCTACGGGATTGTGAAGCGGATGGGAGGAAAGATCCGCGTAAACAGCAAGCCCGGGAGCGGGACGACCTTCCGGATCAGGGTCCCCGCCGTAATATCCGGGGACGCGCCCGTGGGCCTTTCGCAGGGAGGGCCCGATGCGTGTTGACATTCCGAACCTGCTACCGATGGGAGATGACCCATGGCACAAGCAACCATATTGCTGGTCGATGACGAGATCCCTTTCGTAGAGACCTTGACCAAGCGCCTGTCAAAAAGAGGGATCGACATTCTTTCGGCCTTCAGCGGACAGGACGCCCTGCTGCTTCTGGCGGCGGGAAACGATGTCGATATCGTCATACTCGATGTCAAGATGCCCGGGATGGGCGGCCTGGAGACCCTGGCGGAAATAAAGAGGCAATACCCGGCCATAGAAGTCATTCTCCTTACCGGGCATTCGACCGTCGATACGGCCGTCAAGGGCATGAGACTCGGCGCGTTCGATTACTTGACGAAACCCTGCGAGCTTGAAGCGCTTATGGAAAAAATTGAAGATGCCGCGAAAGTCGGCAGCCAAAGGAGGTGATCTCATTGGACGGCATCAAATTACTTCTTGTGGATGACGAGGTGGAGTTCTTGCAAACCCTGATGAGACGGATGAAGAAACGAAATGTGGATGTGGCCGGCGCGAACAGCGGAGAGGAAGCGCTGGCCTATTTGTCCGAAAATTCAATCGACGTGGTCGTCCTGGATGTCAAGATGCCTGGGATGGACGGTATCGAGACCTTGAGAGAAATCAAAAAAGCAATGCCCATTACGGAGGTGATCATGCTGACCGGCCACGCCAACCTGGAGGTGGCCGTAGAAGGCATGGAGATCGGCGCATTCGATTATCTCATGAAGCCGATCAACATCGATGACCTCCTGTACAAGATCCAGGACGCATACAAAAAGAAAACACTGCATGAACAAAAAATCCAGTCCATGCAGGCGATGGTTCAAAGCGGCAACTAGCGAAATAGGCAAAGAGAGGAGAGACACACTATGAAATTCTTCAGACAGTGGGGCCGGTTCATGATGATGGGAGCCCAAGCCCATGCCAGATGGGAGATCAATACCGCCAACACCATCTGGGGAGACCGAAAACGCATGATTATCCTGGGCTTGCTGACCGTTCCGATTATTCTGGGAGGCATTGCCTTTGCGGAGCAGATCGCCGGGGCGCTGCCGGATATTTTGGGCGGAAAAAAGGCCTACAGTCCGTCCTTCTATTCAACTGGAATTTTTGTCGTCTCCATCCTCATCGGACTGGTGGCCGGTCTGATCACGGGTTGTATCGGCGCGGGCGGCGGATTCGTGATCGCCCCGGCCCTAATGAGCGCCGGGATCAAAGGCATCATGGCGGTCGGCACCGATTTGTTTCATATTTTTGCCAAGGCCATCATGGGGACCGTGATGCATCGCAAACTGGGAAATGTATCGGTGCCCCTGGCCGTAGTCTTCCTTATCGGGGCCGTCATCGGGGCCACGGCCGGCGGTATGATCAACCGCATCCTTTACGAAATCAATCCGGTACTGAGCGATGCATTTATCACGACCATTTACTCCGTGATGCTTGGTTCTCTGGGTATCTATGCATTGCTCGACTATCTCAGAGCGAGGCATGCCGAGAAAAAACCGGTGACCACGCTCGGCGGCGGCGGGGCCCATACACGGGATGAAGGCGCGGAGATGGGAAACCTTCCCAAGAGGATTCAGTCCTTGAAACTTCCCCCCATGATCAAGTTTGACGCCGACCTTACGCCGGGCGGCCGAAGCATCTCATGGGTCTTCCTGGTCCTGAGCGGCGGCCTCGTGGGCATGGCCGCGGGGATCATGGGCGTCGGCGGCGGGTTTCTAACGTTCCCCATCTTCGTATACATGCTGGGGGTTTCCTCCATGACCACGGTGGGGACCGACATTTTCCAGATCGTTTTTACGGCGGGCTATGCCTCCATCAGCCAGTATGCCGTTCACGGCTTTATCTTTTACACCCTGGCCATGGGCATGCTGCTGGGTTCGCTTTTAGGGATCCAGATCGGGGCCATGGTCACCAAGGTGGTCAAGGGGATCACGATTCGAGGCTTCTATGCCATGGCCGTGCTGGCCGGTTTCATCAACCGGATTTTCGCCCTGCCGGGCAAACTTGCGGAGATGGAAGTCATTCCCCTGTCCCAACAGACCGCATCGATCCTGGATGCGATCGGGGTCTACGCCTTTTTTATCGTGATCGGCGGGTTCGGGATATGGGTCATAGGGACCTTTGTAAAAAACATCGGGGTCCTTAAAGGCAAGGAGGTGTTGACATGATCGAAAACAAAAAGGAATTCTTTTCCGGGCTGGCAATGATGGCGGGTTTCATCGTCGTACTTGTGCTGTTTTTCTCCCCCATATTCGGGGGGCACAACGGACTTGATTACCTGGACAACCTCTACAATTCCATATCCAAGGGGTCGGCCTACTACATCCCGGAGCTGAATGAAAAGGTTGTGGCCTCCAGGGGTGAACGGATCGAGGCGACCCTGAACCTGGGCGGCAAGAAGCAGGCGGAACAGGGGGCCCCGCTTTTCAAGGCCGGCGGCGCCGAAACGACGATTGCCGACGGGACCCTGACGGTGACCGGCGACCTGGGCCGGATATTGGCCAACGCCCTGTCGGACGCCGATGCCATGTATCACAACAGGGGCAAAGAGGTCTCGGATAAATACGGTTACAACGAGCGACAGGTCCTGTACAATTGGTGGAAAGCCTTGCAAGAGATGGAAAAGGAAATGAAACGGCAGGAAAATTTCAAGGCATCGGACAGCATTTCGCTGGTGGTCAAAAAGGGCTTGGAGACGTCCTACAATTATTATCAAATAGAGCCCCGGAAAATTATGGATCGGTTTTGGCTGGTGGTATTTTCCCTGGTGTTTTATGTGGTCTACACCATGTGGTACGGGTTTGCCTTTATGTTCATGTTCGAAGGGTGGGGTATGAAGTTGGGACACTAATTATACACAGCGTCACAACAAATTGCGAATCGCTTGTTAAGATCGCTGGCGATAGAGCTATTTTGAAAAACTGTATTCTGTAAACCGCTGTGTATGTATGCGCAAGGATTTAGGTGTAAACAAGGGCGCAAGGCGCAAGGCGTAGGGTCAACGGATTAATCCGGCTCGATAAAAAGCTGTTTTCCCCTAAGCCCTTAGCCGTATGTGTACGTCTCCGTCCAACGCCTTGATTTCTTCAACTCGCTTCGCGAGATTGAAGTTCCACCCCTGCATACCCATGGAGGACAATGCAAACATAGGGATAGGTGCTGATAAATCCGGAACAAAACTCTGTGATCCCTGTGTGCTCTGTGGTGATGCTTCTTGTTTTTGGTTGCGGCTGCGCCGCGCCAAGTGCTTTGTGGTTCATCATTGGGAACGCATCGGAGCATGGGACGAATTTCTAATACATTAAAATCGGTTTTCTCACGATCAAGGGAAATCCGTCCGGAAAATGCCGAAGATCTGCGCAGGGACTTCAGGGCAAGATATCACCATTTCAAACTTCTCTTAAATGCAAACAACAAGGCCCTCGAGTCCATGACGGAAATGCAAGAGGCCCTGAAAGGGGCCCGGCCCTTCGGCATGTCTTTTGTTTTCTCCAGATGCACAAGCGTTGCAACCAATGTATGGCAGATCGTCAAGAACCTGAATGAACTTGCTCCCGGGAAATACGAAGAACTTTTTACCGGATTTAAAGATATTCAGGTAAAGATCAACCCATACATCTCCCGCCCCGATTTCAAGGGGGAGGGCCCGCTGGTCATTCCGCTCCAGGATATCGACGCAAGCCTGGCCGATCGGGTCGGCGGTAAAATGGCGAATATGGGGGAAGTGGGAAATCGCCTGAAATTAAAGACCCCCGGTGGATTTGCCGTCACCGCCCATGCCTACCACCGTTTTATGGATCATAACGACCTGAGTCCGGAAATCTACCGCCTTATTCAGACGGCGGATGTAAGCAGACTGGACCGGCTCTACGCGCTCAGCTCAAGAATTCAACAGCGCGTTATCGACGCCGCCTTGCCCGGCGATCTTGAGAAGGCCATTATGGATCATTATGAGCGCCTGCAAGATCGCACGGGAAAAGGGATTCGCGTCGCCATGCGGAGCAGCGCCCTGGGCGAGGATTTCATGGAAACCTCCTTTGCGGGTCAGTACCGTTCGCTGCTGAATGTCAGCGGGGAGTACATCCCCCAGGTTTACAAAGAGATCGTTGCCAGCAAATATGGCCCCCCCGCCATGATGTACCGGTTGAGGCGGGGTATTCGAGATGAAGACGTCCCCATGTGCGTGGGGTGTGTGGCCATGGTCGATGCCGTATCGAGCGGCGTCATGTACTCCCGAAACCCCGTGAATGAAAGAGATGACCGCATCATCATCAACGCCGTGTGGGGGCTTCCCAAACCCGTGGTGGACGGCAGCACGGCAACGGACCTTTTCATCCTCTCCAGGGAAAAACCCCTGAATATCGAGCAAAAACAAATCGCCTTGAAAGACCAGAAATTCGTCTGTTATCCCGGGGAAGGGGTTTGTCGTACGGATATCACCGGGGATCTCCGGAAAATGCCGTCCCTGATGGACCGGCAGGTCCTGGATTTGGCCGCCCTTGCACTAAAACTGGAGACCCATTACGGGATGCCCCAGGATATTGAATGGGCCCTCGATGAAACGGGGGACATCGTCATTCTTCAGTGCAGGCCCTTGCAACAAACGACGGCTCGCAGAATTCCGGATAGCCATAACAAGGGCCCGTCGGTGGATGCGCCGCTTCTCCTTGAGGGTGGGTTTACCGCAAGTCCCGGGGCCGGCACGGGTCTTGTCTTTACTGTCAGAAAGGAAGCCGATGCGCTCCGGTTCCCGGAAGGGGGCGTTCTGGTGGCAGATCAAGCGCTGCCCCGCTGGGCTACCCTGCTGGGGCGGGCCGCCGCCGTGGTCACCGAGCGGGGGAGCGTTGCCGGGCATCTGGCCAACGTGGCCAGGGAATTCGGCGTCCCGGCGATCTTCGGCCTGACTGAAGCGGTCGAAAGATTGAAACCGGGGCGACAAATCACGGTGGATGCCGACGGGGGCAGGATTTATCAGGGGGCCGTCGATGAGCTTCTGGAGGAAAGGGTCGAAGCAAAAAATATCATGATCGGCAGTCCCGTCCACCAATCCCTGGAAGGGGCCGGTCGCCATATCATCCCCCTGAACCTGCTTGACCCGGATGCGCCGTCCTTCAAGCCGAAACACTGCAAGACCTTTCATGACATTACCCGCTTCTGTCATGAAAAATCGGTGCAGGAAATGTTCAATTTCGGCAGGGAACACCATTTTCCCGAGCGATCCGGCAAACAACTATATGACAACAGACCCATGCAATGGTGGGTCCTCAACCTGGACGACGGGTTTGAGCGTGAAGTTGACGGAAAATATGTCGAACTGTCCAACATCACGTCCATACCCATGCTGTCTATCTGGGAAGGGATTGTCTTTAAGCCCTGGGAAGGCCCGCCTACCATGGACAGAAAGGGTTTCGTGTCCGTCATGTTCCAGGCGACCACCAATCCGGCCCTGGCCACAGGCGTTCGGTCCAGTTACGGGAATCGAAATTACTTCATGATATCCAGGAATTTCTGTTCCCTCAGCTGCCGGTTCGGGTTCCACTTCACCACCGTGGAAGCCCTGGTTAGCGAGCGCTCCGGGGAGAACTACATCAGCTTTCAGTTCAAGGGTGGGGCCGCGGACTTCAACCGGAAATTGAAGCGGGTCCTTTTCATCCAGGAAATTTTGGAGGCCTACGGCTTCCGCACGGAAATCAAAGAGGATAATTTGACCGCCCGAATGGAAGACCGCGACATGGCATTCATGAAAAAACGACTTATGCTTATCGGATACCTGCTCATTCACACAAGGCAACTGGACATGGTCATGGAAAACAACGCCTCGGTCATGCATTTTCGATCCGGAATAACGGTCCATATCAATGAACTGATGGAGACGGACATGGTTGATCGGAAAACCATTGCGTAGCATGATCAATTCAACAGTACAGGGAAAACTATCAGCACGACACCAAAAGGTTATTGCATTTGTGGAACCGTTTCCGTTTTTCTTAAACGTGCCGAAAATAGATACGCGCCTCCGGACTCAAGAGTGAAATATTCGGTATGCGTAAGGATTGTGAAATAATCGTTTCTTAGTGTGGCGCAAATGGGGTGGTGTATCTTGCAGAGGAAAAGTAAAATTATTGAGTATGTGTACGACCCCATCAAGACCTTCTCACGTCAGGTGATTGGGGCCTGCAGGGACGTTGCGCCAATCATACTGGTCGTTGTATTTTTCCAGCTTGTGGTCCTTCGCACACCCTTTCCCGATGTTTTTGATGTCATCTTTGGGCTTGCTTTTGTGGTTATAGGCCTGACGTTTTTCGTGTTGGGTCTTGAGTACGGACTTTTTCCCATTGGAGAAGCTATGGCCGAAGCCCTTGCCTTGAAAGGCAGTCTTTTCTGGTTGCTTTTCTTCGGCTTCGGACTTGGCTTTTCCACGACCGTAGCAGAACCGGCCCTGATAGCAGTGGCAAAGCAGGGCTCGCTGGTAATGGCGAGCGGCGGTTTCATCGAATCCCACCCCGAATCCGTGCGCGCCTATGTTTTGGGACTTCGCTTTACCGTCGCAATGTCGGTCGGGTTTGCCATTGTCATAGGTCTTATTCGCATCCTGAAAGGCTGGCCCCTGCATTACCTCATAATCGGGGGTTATGTGCTTGTTACAATTATGACGTTTTTCGCCCCCAAGGAGATCGTTGGCATCGCCTATGATTCCGGGGGCGTCACCACATCGACGGTGACTGTCCCACTCGTGACCGCCCTTGGGGTAGGGTTGGCATCAGCGATACATGGACGAAATCCCTTGCTTGATGGTTTTGGCCTCATTGCATTCGCGTCGCTGATGCCGATGATATTTGTGATGGTCTACGGGATGGTGATTTTTTCATGATGCTTGACAAAAAACTCGATTTTTTTGAGAAATTTCTTGACACCTTTGCCTTGACCTTCAAGGACGTGCTACCTGTTTTGCTCCTGCTGTTGTTTTTCCAGTTTGTAATCCTGAGAAGGCCGCTCCGGAATTGGAAACGCATGACGATCGGCGTTGTTTTTGTTGTGATTGGAATGGCTTTGTTCCTCGATGGGCTTGAGACGGCTCTTTTTCCGATCGGCCGAATCATGGCCAAGCAATTGTCGAATCCCGAGTTTGTCTTCGGGTCAAAAGACGTCCCCGCCTTTGTTGACTGGACTGCATACGGATGGGTTTATTTGTTTGGCGCCTTGATCGGATTCGCCACCACCATCGCAGAGCCGGCCTTGATCGCTGTGGCCCTCAAGGCCCAAGAGGTGTCGGGGGGCAGCTTGAATCAATGGGGGATCAGGGTCGCCGTCGGCACGGGAGTCGCAATAGGCATCGGTATCGGCACATTTCGGATCGTGACCGGTACACCTCTTTATCTTTATATAATTACAGGGTATTTTATTGTCATAATCCAGACCATGTTTGCGCCGCGTGAAATCATTCCCCTGGCCTATGACTCAGGGGGAGTCACCACATCCACCGTTACCGTTCCGCTTGTTGCGGCGCTGGGGCTTGGTCTCTCCGATACGATTCCCGGGCGCAATCCCATTTTGGACGGCTTCGGTTTGATCGCCTTTGCCAGCGTGTTTCCCATAATAACCATGATGGGATTCGTTCAAATTGCCCATTGGTTCAGCAAACGCGGTCAGAGAGCTGAAAGGGAGGGATAATATGAAGCTCAAGTTAATCATATCGCTGGTGAAGCCTGCTACAACAGATCGAGTAGTCAAGGCGGCAAAAGATGCCGGCGCTACGGGCGCCACGATTATTTCGGCACGTGGAACAGGGGTACATGAAGCCAAAACCTTCTTCGGCCTTACTCTGGAAACACAAACCGACGCCGTACTTTTTCTGCTCGAAGAAAACTTGTCGGGCAAAGTGATCGAAGCCGTCCGTAAAGCGGGCCGGTTCGAGAGACCCGGAACCGGGATAGCTTTTGTTATAGATGTAGAAACCGCCGTGGGCCTGGAGAGTCAGGTCGGGTATTTTGAACAGAGTGCTGATAAGCCCGAATAGCAACGCAACGGTCACATGGATGTATCAAACTGAACAGGCGCATGGCGGGGGGGGCGCATACCTGCACCGCAAACGGCGGTCAGGTCGTTAAGGACATAGGGGCTCCGCCCCAATATTCCATCATTCCATGTGGCTTGCAAACAACAACAGCCGCCAAACGAACTATAATTTCAATGAGTTGTAGAATTTCCGAGACGTTGTCTTACAGTCAATTCAGGTAATTCTATCGCATGTGGAATAAGATCAGCCTGCGCATTCGTATCTTCGTTATCGTTGCCGCCCTGGCGTGCATCACCGTCGGCGGCGGGTTGGTCACGACCTGGTACACCTACCGCATCGAAACCCTTTTCAGCGATATCATCGATCGCGATGTGGCGGCTTTCGAGGCGGCCGAGGCCCTGGAAAACGCCCTGGTGAATCAAAAGGGATTTGTGTCGTATTACTTCCTGGACGGAAATCCGGATTGGTTGAAGCAGTTGGGAGAGTACCGTCAGGTCTTCCGGCAGCGGCTCGGAGAGGTCCGATCAACCATTGGGGATGAGGAGGAAAGGGCCGCCGTCGACCGCATTGAAGCGGAATACCGGCGCTACATCGACCTCAAGGATCAAGTCATCGAATATTATCGGCTCGGCGAACGAGATGAAGGAAGGGAAATCCACAATAATGTTCGGGTTCATTTTTTTAGAATCCTGGAACTGTGCGAACAATTCAAGGTATTGCACAAAGAGAGCGTTGCCGATGCCCGGGAAAGAAGCCGGTTGCAGGCCCGGCGTCTCAGAATCGGTGCGGCATCGGCCATATTCCTGGTGGTCGTTTTGGCCGGCGCCCTTGCATTTGTGCTTATCAACAACATCCTGACGCCCATACGACGGCTGGCCATGGAAGCTGATCGGGAAGGCGTGCCCCCGCGGTCGGATAACGAAGTGAAGGCCTTGAGTCATTCGGTCAAGGGCCTGATCGAGGACGTGGACCGGACCCGGGAGTCCCTGCTGCAGGCCGAGAAAATGGCCCTCGTGGGAAAACTGGCGGCAGGCACCGCCCACAGTATTCGGAATCCGCTCACCTCCCTGAAAATGCGCCTTTTTTCCCTGAGCCGCTCGCTGGAACTTACGCCCGTACAAAAAGAGGACTTCGAGGTCATCTCCGAAGAGATCCGTCACATCGATACCATCGTGCGGAATTTTCTTGAATTCTCCAGGCCGCCGAAACTCAAAATGCATAAGGTGAGCCCTTCGGATGTGGTGGACACGGCCATCCAGCTGTTGAAACACCGGCTTTTATCGTACAACGTGGATGTGGTGCTTGTTCGGCCCCGTCGGCTTCCGGCCGTCCGGCTGGACCCTGAGCAAGTAAAAGAGACCGTCGTCAACCTGGTGGTGAACGCATGCGAGGCCATGGCCGGAGGGGGGAACATCACGATTCAGGAAGAAACGGGATTCTCCGAACCTCTGGGCCGGGTAGCCCTGATTCGTTTGACGGACGACGGACCGGGCATTCCCGAAACCCTCCGCGACAAGATCTTCCAGCCCTTTTTCACCACCAGGGAGGAAGGGACGGGCCTGGGCCTGAGCATTGCAAAGCGGATACTGGAGCAGCACGGGGGCCGGCTCGACCTCATATCAACGGAGAGCGGGGGCGCGACATTCGTCATTACGCTTCCGGTAACGGAGTGAAAAGTGGCAAGCATATTGATCATTGACGACGACGATCAGCTGCGGAAGAGCTTTCAGCGGCTGCTGGCGGAGGAGGGCTATCAGGTGGAAAGCGCTCCCTCCGGCGAACTGGGCCTGGAAATGCTTCGAGATCATTTGCCGGACCTGGTGATCCTGGATATACGCTTGCCCGGGATCAACGGCCTTGAAACGTTCAAACGCGCCCACGACATCGAACCCAAACTTCCGGTCATCATGATGACGGCGTACGGCACCACGGAGACCGCCATCGAGGCCACCAAGCTGGGCGCCTTCGACTATGTGCTCAAGCCCTTTGATATTCCGGACATGTTGCATGTGATTCGGGAGGCATTGGAGGCAGGGCGCTTCATGCGCTCGAAGGTAAACATGGATGCCGCGCCCGACGCCGCCGCCGGCGAGGCCATTATCGGACGAAGCCGCCCCATGCAGGAGGTGTACAAGGCCATCGGAAGGGTTGCTCCCACCGACGCAACGGTCCTTATCCGTGGGGAGTCCGGCACCGGAAAAGAACTGGTGGCCAGGGCCATTTATCAGCACAGCAAAAGATCGAGCCGGCCTTTCATGGTTATCAACTGCGTGGCCATCCCGGAAAACCTTCTGGAAAGCGAATTGTTCGGCTATGAAAAGGGGGCTTTTACGGGTGCGACCCATCGCCGGGTGGGCAAAATCGAGCAGGCCAACGGCGGGACCGTTTTTCTGGATGAAATCGGCGACATGCCTTCCAGCATTCAGGCAAAGATCCTGCGATTGCTCCAGGAAAAGAACATCGAGCGACTGGGTGGACAAAAAACGATTCCCGTGGATGTGCGCATTATCGCCGCTACCAACCGAGACCTGGAGGCGTCCCTGTCGGAAGGCCGGTTTCGGGAAGACCTGTATTATCGGCTCAAGGTCGTCACCATCCCGCTTCCTCTCCTGATGGAACGGGAGGACGATATCCCGTTGTTATCGAAATACTTTTTGTCAAGGTTTGCCGATGAGGCCGACATGGCAAATCCAGGGATATCGCGGGAGGCCATGGCGGTATTGATCGATCACGCGTGGCCGGGAAATGTCCGGGAGTTGTCCAACACCATACAGAAGGTCCTTATTTTTAACCGGGGCGCACCGGTTTCTCCCGAAGACATCCACCAGGCCGTCGGAGCCGGACGCATTGAAAAAGAAACAGGGAAAGGGGACCGGGAAGCGATCATCCACCAATGGGCGCGGACTCAGTTGACCATGGGCGGCAGGGACCGCCTGTTCGATGCCTGCATGGATCGAATCGGCCGCATCATTATCGGCGAGGCATTGAATATGACCGGCGGCAACCGTTCGAAGGCGGCCAAGCTGCTGGGACTGTCCAGGCCCACCCTCCATTCCAAAATCGAGAAGTACCGCCTGAAATTCGAGACCTCGGTAATGGAGGAACCGCCTGCCTAGACGGCAACACATCGCGAGTTACGGAATCGCGTCCGGAATCCCGGATGCGATTTTTTCCAGACTGAAAGCAGGAAATGGGTGTCTGACGAGCATCATCAAGAGATTGAGATTCAACATTATTTGAAGTAAATGTCGTTTTCCGCTTTCCATACCCAGCATTCTACCCAGCATTCAAACATTCCACTATTCCATCATTCCATGTGGCTTGCAAACGACAACATCCGCAAAAAGGACTATAATTTCAATAAGTTGTAGAATTTCCGAGACGTTTTTACTACTGCGGTTCCAACCTCTATTCCGTCATCCCCCGGTCCTTTCAAAGCACCCCCGGCACCGCGCGCTTCAAATTCACAATGCTGCCCCCATCCTTTTCCACAAAAGCGAC
>JAFDKD010000648.1 GCA_019307165.1 Deltaproteobacteria bacterium
CCTCGGTCGATCTGAAAAAGATCTTCAAGGACCAGGTCTTTATCGCCTCGAAGAAAAAGATCATTACGCCCAAAACCGTCAACCAGAAAAATTACATCGACAGCATCAGAAAATACGATATCGTGTTCGGGATAGGGCCGGCGGGGACGGGAAAGACGTATCTCGCGATGGCCATGGCCATCGCGTCGCTGGTCAAGAAGCAGGTAACCCGGGTGGTACTGGCAAGGCCGGCCGTGGAAGCCGGCGAACACCTCGGGTTCCTGCCGGGCGACCTTTATGAAAAGGTCAACCCCTACCTTAGGCCCCTGAATGACGCCCTCCACGATATGATGGACTTTCAAAGCGCCTCCAGGCTCCTTCAACAGGGCGTGATTGAAGTCGCGCCTTTGGCGTTTATGAGGGGACGCACGCTCAATGACGCTTTCGTTATCCTGGATGAGGCCCAGAACGCCACATCCGAGCAGATGAAAATGTTTTTGACCCGGCTGGGTTACAGCTCAAAGGCGGTCATCACCGGCGATGTGACCCAGACCGATTTGCCGGAAGGCAAAAAATCCGGCCTCGTCGAAGCGCGGGAATTGTTGCAGGGCATCGAGGGGATCCGGTTTGTTTCCTTTTCAAGGGACGATGTCATCCGTCATCACCTGGTCCAGGAAATCATCGACGCTTATGATGGAAAAGAATAAAAAAGCAAAGGTCACCAGGACGAATCGGACGCCTCGGCGAACGGATCGGGAGTCTCAGATCAACGCCAAACGTCCGCGGCAGGGATGGCTCTGGTTCGGGGATGAGGCCAGGAAGTGGTACATCTTGGCCGGGTTGAGCCTCATTCTTGCCATCCTTCTGTTTCCCAATGTCCTGACACTTTCAAAATCCTACGAACTGGGGGATGTGGCCGATGTCGATGTCAAGGCGTCCCGCCATTTCCTCGTAGAGAACAAGGACCTGACCGAAGAGAACCGACAGGATGCGGTAAGGAAGGTCTTGTTCGTGTACGATTTCGATCACACGGGGACCAACACCGTCTCGAGGATCAGGGAAGCCTTCAGGTTAGGCAGGGAATACGCGGCCAACGCCCTTGCCGCCACCCACAGTCCGGAAAGTCCGTCAACTCCTGAAAAAAAGGCGGAAAATGCCCCCACCGCCATATTTTCAATCCGGGAGCAGTTTTTTGAAATCCTGGATATCGCCCCGGATGAACCCGTGTTCGAAAGGCTTCTTCAAAACGGGTTTTCATCCGAAGCGGAAACCCTGACCGTCAAGTGGGTCACCCGGATCTTCAGTGCCGGTGTCGTGGGCAACAAGGCCATGTTGATGGATCAAAGTGTAAAAGGGATTGTCCTCCATGACCTTCGCACGATGAAAGACAAAAAAATCAATGAGTTGAATCGATTTCAAGATGTGGATGAGGCCCGGGAATTCATCCTGGGCCAAGGCCGGGTCCTGGCTGAATCCGCCGAAGAACCCGGTTATCTGACCATTTCGGCCCACCTGGCCGCAGCTCTGATAAAGCCCAATGTCACCTTCAACAACAGGGAAACCGAACTGAGAAAGGAACTGGCTCGAAACTCCGTAACGCCTTTTTATTTCAAGGTCAAGAAAGGCGAAATGCTGGTCAGGGAAGGCGAGCGGATCACCACGGAGCACCTTCTCAAACTCCGCGAACACAGCAAATTCCACAAACGCAAGGAAGTGCTCAGCCGCGTCCCGGCCATGGCCCTGGTCATCGGGTTTCTGATATCCGCCATGTACCTCGTGGGACTCATGTCCCGCAGGTCAAGAGGAAGCGAACTTCGGGACATGATCTTCAACGCCCTGACATTGTTGACCATTTTTCTTGTCGTGATGGCCGCCCATTTTATTTCCGAGGAAATGGCCCGGGGATTCCCCTATTTCACCCCCATGGCCCTTGCCTTCGCCATACCCGTGGCCTCCGGGGCCATGCTCACGGCGGTTTTCCATGGTGTGCGCGTCGCCGCCACCTTTTCGTTGATTTCTTCCGTACTGGCGTCGCTGGTCGTCGGGGGCGGCACGGAATTATTCGTCTATTTCTTCACCGGTTCGCTCGTGGCCGCTCACGGGGTCCGCAGCTGCCGCGAAAGGGGCGTGCTCATCAAGGCCGGGTTGAAAGTCAGCCTGGTGAGCGCCGTACTGGCCCTTTCCATCGTAGCGCTGCACGGGTCTCTTTATACGATGGAGGCCCTGATCGCCTTTGCTTCCGCGTTGCTGGGGGGCATCCTCGCCGGCATCCTGACCACCGGCATCCTGCCACTTGTTGAAATGACCTTCGGATATACCACGGACATCAAACTGCTGGAACTGGCCAATCTGGACAAGCCCCTTTTAAGGGAACTCATGGTCAGATGCCCGGGGACCCATCACCACAGCGTCATCGTCAGCAACATGGTGGAGGCGTCGGCCGCCGCCATAAAGGCCAATCCCCTGCTGGCCAAGGTGGCCGCCTACTATCACGATATCGGAAAGATGAAAAAGCCCCTTTACTTTATCGAAAACCAGAGAAACCGCGAAAACAAGCATGAAAAACTGGCCCCTTCCATGAGCAGCCTCATCCTGATATCCCACGTGAAAGACGGAGCCGAACTGGCCAGGGAAAGCAAGCTGGGGCAGGAAATCATCGACATTATCCAGCAACATCACGGCACGAGCCTGATCAGCTATTTTTATGAAAAGGCCAGGGAGCAGGCCGAAAAGAGCGGGGGAAAGCTTTCCCAGGCGGGGGACCAGGCTTATCGGTATCCGGGCCCGAAACCGCAGACCAAGGAAGCCGGGCTGGTCATGTTGGCGGACGTGGTGGAGGCCGCCTCCCGCACCCTTGTGGACCCCACGGCGGCTCGCATTCAAGGCCTTGTGCAGCGCATCGTCAACCGGGTCTTTTCCGACGGGCAGCTTGATGAATGCGAACTGACCCTGAAGGACCTTCATGAGATCGCCAAAAGCTTTAATCAGACGTTGAGCGG
>JAFDKD010000649.1 GCA_019307165.1 Deltaproteobacteria bacterium
CCCGGCGTTGTAGGCGGCCACGGCCAGTCGCTTGTTATTGTTGAACCGTTTCATCATCATGGCCAGGTAGCGGGTGCCCCCGAAGATGTTCTCTTCGGGATCGAACGGGTCATCGACGCTGAGGTCCGAGGCCGTCTCCGGCATCAGCTGCATCAGCCCCTGTGCGCCCTTATCCGAAACGGCTTCGCTGTCGAATGCCGATTCAGCCTTGATGACCGCCTTTACCAGGGAGGGTTCCAGCCCGAAACGCTTGGAGGCCTGGTCGATGATGCCCTGATAATCGCGGATATAGGCGGTGGACGATTTCCGGGAGGTGCGGATATACAGCCTGTAGCGGTTGTCCGACCGCACGTTGGTGAAATGCCAAACTCCCTCGCTGTCCACCCAGCGATATATGTCGGCTGAGGCCGGGCAGGCCCACAGCAGGAAAATGCAGATTCCTGAAGCAAGCAACCCCGCCGCCCTCATGCATCGCATCCCTATCCCCGATTTTCCCAATCCGCGAGGAATTTTTCCAGACCGCTGTCCGTCAAGGGATGCTTGATCAACTGCTGAATCACCTTGAAGGGGATGGTGCAAATGTCGGCGCCCATCAGGGCTGCGTCCAGCACGTGGATGGGATTCCGGATGCTGGCCACGATCACCTCGGTCTCGTAACCGTAGTTGTCGTAAATGGTGACGATCTCCTCCACCGTGTCCATGCCCCGCTGGCTGAGGTCGTCCAGCCGTCCCACGAAGGGACTGATGTATGAAGCCCCGGCTTTGGCCGCCATCAGCGCCTGGAGAGGCGAAAAGCACAGGGTCACATTGGTGTGGATTTCCTCCTCGGACAGGACCCGAACCGCTTTGAGGCCCTCTTCGATCAGCGGGATTTTAACCACGATGTTATCGGCCAACTTGACCAGTTCCCTGGCTTCTTTGATCATTCCCTCCGCATCCACGCTGACCACTTCGGCGTTGACCGGCCCGTCCACAATGCCGCAGATCTCCTTGATCAGGCCCGTGAACTCGCGATCCTCCTTGGCCACCAAGCTCGGATTGGTGGTCACGCCGTCCACCATTCCCAGGTCTTTGGCTTTCTTGATTTCCTCGATGTTGGCGGTGTCGATAAAAAATTTCATCTTACCTCCGGTGCTTTTTGTTATCGCCTATGAACAATTTTTCATCGCTGAACTGAAAAATTTTAAATTTTTTCTCGGATCGGCAGAACCTATTCAGGGCCGCTGTTCTAGCCGATGGGCTTGTTTTTAACGAGTAAATCAATCTTCTTTCGACTCAGCGATAAATTTCTCTTCGCATTCCCTGCTGCAAAAATAATGCTCCGCGCCGTCAATGACCTTGCGCCGGGCGTCCCGCTTCGGGATGTATGTCTTGCACTGCGGGTCCTGAACCATCTCGTCGATGACCCCGTCGGGCTCCCTGCGCGGCGCGGAAATGGACCCCAAGGCCCTGCGTACCACACGGTAGAGGAAAAACGCCAGTAAAACTATGACGAGAAGGCGAACCATTTATAATCCTTTCAAAGGCATCACCTGCTGCCCGTCGTCGGGAACTTTCTCCAGCAGTTCAGTTATGGTTTTTCCCAGCACCGGGTGTATCAGGTCAGGCGCAAGTTCGGTCAGGGGCGCCAGGACGAACCGCCGCTCGTGCATGAGCGGATGGGGGACAATCAGGTCTTTCTCATGGATCGCCTGGCTTCCGAATAAAAGGATATCCAGATCGAGTGTGCGCGAGTCCCATTTTTTCCGGCGTTCGCGCCCCATCTCCTTTTCGATGGCCAGGAGGCGATCCAGAAGCACCCGAGCCGTCAGTTCCACCTCCAGTTCCGCCACGCCATTCACGTACCAGTCCTGACCTTCCACCCCCACGGGCTCCGTACGGTACAGGGAGGACCGGGCCTTCACAGTGCAGCCGGGTATGCGATCCATGCGATCAAGGGCTGATAGGCAGTACCCTGTCTTGTCGCCCATGTTGGAGCCGATGCTGATAAAAACTGCCGTCACACGTTCACCACAAATATCCAATACCTGCCTTCCGAAGTCTCGCACGAAGGAAGGTCCAACAAGGAATGTCGAATTTTGCCGGGTACAGGGCGCATGGCTCAGGGCGCAGGGGCAATTCCTTTATCAAAAACTGATGGCCTTGATCCGTTCCAGCGCCTCTTTCAGCCGGTCTTCCCCGCAGGCGAGCGCGATTCGCAAATAGCCTTCGCCCGGGGCGCCGAAGCCATTCCCGGGCGTCACCACGACACCGGCATCCAACAGGCGGGATGCGGTCTCCGTGGAAGAGAGGCCCTCAGGCACCCGGACCCACAGGTAAAAGGTCGCCTTGGGGGCAGCCACGCTGAACCCGGCCTCCCTGAGGCCGTTCACCATCAAATTCCGCCGGGCGGTGTAGATCCGCATGTTATCCGCCACGCAGGTCTGGTCGCCTTCGAGGGCTTCGATGCCCGCAAACTGCACGGCCTGGAACACGCCCGAATCGATGTTGCTCTTAATGGCGCCCAGGCCCGCGATGGCCTCTTTATTCCCGACGGCAAACCCGATCCGCCAGCCGGTCATGTTATAGGTCTTGGACAGGGAGTGAAACTCCACGCCCACGTCCCGCGCGCCGTCCACCTGCATAAAGCTCAGGGGCCTGTACCCGTCATAGGACATTTCCGTGTATGCGGCGTCGTGGCAGACGATGATCTCGTTTTCCCGGGCAAAGGCCGCCACTTTCTCGAAAAAAGGCCGCTCCGCCACCGCTGCCGTGGGATTGTTCGGGTAATTGATGAACATCAGCCGAGCTTTTTGCCGCACCCCGGAAGGGATGTCGTCCAGATCGGGCAGAAAATCGTTTTCACTGACCAGCGGCATGAAATAAGACTCGCCCCCGGCGAACATGGTGGCGATGTCATACACCGGATAGGCTGGTGTCGGTATCAACGCTACATCTCCCGGGTTGATGAAGGCCAGGGGAAAATGAGCGAT